>JAQBOT010000366.1 GCA_028287885.1 Pedobacter sp. | reverse complement strand
GGACTTTACCAGGTAGCTTACATCAACGGCAATGAAGTTAAGGCTGAACGCACAGATTTTGTTTTTGGCTCCGGACTAAGTGCCTATACCTTTGCCTATTGGTATGGCAATAAAATGATGCAAATGCCGCTGAATTATTTGCCAAAAGAACATCAATGGGTAAATAGTCCTGGCTTTCCAACCGAACAGATCTATTTCGGACGGCCGATTATTAGCCGCTGTTTGGAATGTCACAGTTCATATGTAGACAAAAGTATCATACAGACGAAGAACTTAACCATAGAAGAAGAATTTCTGAAAAGCTCCATCATTGCAGGGATTGACTGCGAGCGTTGTCATGGGCCAGCGGCCAAGCATGTCGAGTTCCATCAACAAAATCCTTTAGTTAAGAAAGCATTCGATATGGTCAACTATCGTGCATTGCCATTGAAGCGCAGGGTAGATATGTGCGGCGTTTGTCACTCCGGTGTTCAAATGCAGAACTTAAAATCAAACTTCGCTTTTAAGCCAGGAGATACCTTAAAAAGCTTACCGCAATACAGTACTTACAATGGGGGAGAGCCCGATGTTCATGGAAATCAGAAGCAGTTGCTTGAAGCGAGTCCTTGTTACAAGGTTGGTAAAGCGGAGTGCATTTCTTGTCATGACGTACATGCTGAGGCTAAGGTTAGTTTAGGTATCTATTCAAAGAAGTGCATCAGTTGCCACCAGTCAGTTTCCCACAATACCCTAACTAAGGCACAGAAAGGTTTGGTCTCGAGTAATTGCATCGACTGCCACATGCCGACTAAGGAATCGCATGCCATAGGTTTTCAGGTAAGCAACAGCAGAGAAAAGATCCCATATCGGGTTAGAACCCATCGGATTGGTATTTATGAGTCCTTGGTAAAAGCGGATAAGGCTGGCCGTTAAGCTGAGCCTCTAGCTCAGGACCTTAGACGACTTGGAAATAGCTGAGCTAATTTCAGTTTTCCAATCGACAACACTAAAGCTGTCCGCGGATTTTCCAAGTCCATTTCTTTCGAGTGCTTCAACATTCCACTCTTGTTCAAAATGTGCAGTAAGGCACAACATGTAGACTTTCGCTTGAATGCCGCAATTGACAGTGCCGTTGCCTCCATGGCAAATGAGTAAATCTGCACGTTCAAGAACTTTGGGTAAATTCAAGAATGGCGCAGAGATAATATGTGCGGCATTCAAAATACGACGGGTATCACCAGCCGTGATGATATTATATCTGGTAAAATAAGCATCATTAAAGAATTCGAGGCGCTCCCAATTTCCAGTGCTTCCGAGGCATACGCAAATGGTCTGTTTTGCATGGTCAAGACTGCTGAGCAAATCGGCTGTGTCATCCTTTTTATCTTGGTATATAAGTGGTTCGACATACTGGTAGTGTGCAGGTAATTTTCGCTGTGGGAACAGGTACGGCAGGTCGCAGATGAGGTTGTGATCTCCTTGCGTCTCCCATAAATACGAAGTAACCCTCCGTAGCTTATATTTCCGCCGTAGACGCCTAAAAGGCTTATGGATCAACCAAAAACTTATCTTTTCTCCGAAGGCGGTAAACGTTTGTGACATGCTTACAGGCATACGGTCCAATAAATGTGAAGCCGGGTGTGTCCTGGAGATCTTACGCGGCTTTGCATAATAGGGCGACATGTATCCGTTCATCAATGCGACGTACTTTACCTTGGTGTATTCAGCTGCCATCTTTAAAGTCGGAGAGACATCGCCAATGACTAAATCTGCATTCAATTGCTGAATTGCGGATATCTGGGCACATAGAACCTCTTCAATTACCCGATATTCCAGCCAGGAGAAATCAAAATTAGCGGCACAGGCCATGACCTCGGTTGAATTAAAGGTAGTAGCAGAAAATGTCTGGTAACCATGTGCTTCCACGAAACTGGCGTAGGCTTCCGAATGTAGAAAGTATATTTCAAACTGAGTCTTATCGTACTGGTCTGCAAGAACCAGGCAGCGCAGATAATGGGCAAGCAAGTCAAAGGGAAAAAAGAGAACCTTCTTTTTCGTAGTCATGAGCGTACTTAGTTTTAACACTGTTAATCAGAATGTTGCGATTTACATGGTAAACAGGAGTAAATGACTATTGTTTGTCTAATAAGTTATTCCTCAAACAAGTATCCGCTATATGCAAGTCCTTGAGCCACACTGGTAAAGTTATCACCTGAATTTACCTTTACTTGCGGGAATTTTCGCTTGAATAGGTTTTGCACCGCGGCCACCATTGATGTTCCGCCGGTAAGGAACAAACTATCCAACTCTTCAATCTTGATCTTGTTGACGTCTAAGAAGTTGCTTAAATAGGCATCAATCCGATTGATGTCTTTTTCGATTATTAACTCATAAGCTTCCAGTGAAATCTGTTCGTCGATTTCAATATCCATATTGGAATAACGAAAGGAAGACTCTTGCTTGGTTGTTAGTTCGATCTTTGTTTGCTCTATGGATTGAAAAACGGAATACCCAAGGTTGTTATCAATCAAAGTCATTAGGTTCTTGAACTTTGGATCGTTGTTGGAATAGTAGTAGTAATTCTCAATGTCCTTTTGAATTCTGAGCCCACTGAAAAAGTTCATCTTATCCCAAGTACAAATGTTTGCATATAAAGATTTTGGGACTGTCAGTACCTTGCCTGGTGTGGCTTCATACTGGGTGTTTTTGCCGAAATAGGGTGTGCCTTTTTCCCACATAAAGGAAGAGTCAAAACTATCCCCTCCTATGTAGATACCACCAGTAGCCAGTAAATCGTTCTTTCTGTCTTTACTACCCACTTTGTTGGGGTCAAGAATAAGATAGGTGAAATCTGTTGTTCCGCCACCAAGGTCGCCGACTAGAACGCGCTCTTTCTTCTTCAGAGATTTTTCATAAGCAAAGGCAGCGCCTATGGGTTCATACTGGAACCGTACCTCTTGGAATCCTGCAAGTTGGGCAGCTTTGGTCAACCTTGTTTGTGCAAGTGTATCTTTCTGGGTGTCATCATCATCGAAAAAGACCGGCCGGCCAATCACGGCTTTCCTATTGTCGACGCAGGTAATTTGATCCGCGCGATGTTTCAGCTCTTTTAAGATCAAAGCCACTAGATCGGAAGCGTTGTACCTCTTGTTATTTATCCGGGTTTCAATAAAGCTGCTCTTTGAAAGTATCTGTTTTATAGATTTGATAAAACGTCCACGCATCCCATCTTGAAGATAGGCTGTAATTGCAGTCTCACCAACTACATAAGGTGATGAACCGGTAACATCGAGGTCGTAAGGGAAGTAAATGAGTGAGGGGATGATGATCGTATCTAGAATTTCGCATTTGTCCTCATCATAAATGGACAGGGCAGAATTGGTGGTGCCAAAATCAATTCCGTATAAAAACTTACTCATCAGATCGGGGGGATACAGGTAAATACTTCGCGCCGGCTTTTTGCCGGGTCGCGAAAGTATAAAAATAATCCGACAATCTAAATTGTGCCTGAGGTTAGTCTTGCTTAAATTAAGCCTCTATCGCGTCATAAACCACAACCTTTTCCCAAAGGTGGCTGCAATTCTTTATAAATTCCAAATGGATGGGATCGGTTTGATAGGAAGCCTGTCCCTCGAGGTCAGAAAAAAACATCAACTCAGATACTCCCCAGCTATTATCTACCACCTCACGTTTTTCGGTGCTGGCGACTATGCCGACACGCAATTCCTTAACGGCGGCTATCTTACCAAGCGTTTTTACGCCGGCCACCAGCTTATCACGGTCTTCTGTGGAGCTTGGATTTTTAAGCCAAAAAAGTGCATGGTGCACTACAGGGTATTTAGGTTTCATATCAGTGATTGTATTTGCTGAGACTGCGCTGACTGCTGCAACGGCAACAGTTGTCGTAATGAATTTTCTTCTGTTTAAAATGCTCATAGTCGATTAATCTGGTTCTTCGCCTAAAGCTATAAAAATTTATACCAATTGATTGAATGCAAAGATTATTAAAGACCTTAAAATAAGCGTGTGCAGGCTTCACTATTCTTCCCGTGGGTGTTTGAGGTAGTAAAGCTTCAATGCGTTGATCAATTTGTTTAATGTATCCTGGTGATTCAACCGATAGTCCATTTTGTGACGCACGGCGTTGGAGATAACCCAGTTCATAGGATAACTCTCTTTTGGGTTCCTTGTATATAAGTTTATGTCGAAGTATTGGTTTAAGCCAGTAGAGGTTAAGGCTTTGTCGTTCTTATTTAAAGAATAGAAATAGTCTTGCAGTCTGGAATTATTTACAGCGGTCTGGCTTCCATAAGTTCCTGCAATCGTTACAATAGGTGCAAATAAATCATTCTTGATCGGGTGTATTCTTGGAAGGGTATTTTTTCTCAGGCGCGTGTTGGAGATGTGGATGATAACATACCGTAGCTTTTTCAACTGTCTAATATCAAAGTTAACAGGGGTATTCACATGAACCGCAGTGTCATTTTTTAACCTCTCGATTTTTTGAATCATCTCTTGGATAACACCTGCCCCGGAGTTATCAAAATATCCACCGTCCACGTAGTAGTGATGTTGGTCTACAATTTGGGAGGTATCTAAAGGGTTTGCTGTTTGCTGAACGATGAGCCCCGCTGGACTTAAATAGGGAAACCGAGCGCTTAGGATAGTTGCTGAGCTAAAACGGATGTCCTTCCCTTTTTGAATCTGCCCAAGTATGTCGAGCCGCGCCTTCGATACTGAAGTGTCAATGCTGATGTTACTGATCAGAGCGGGGTTACCGTCCTGCATTCTGGTGACATTAATAGCTAGAATGGGCAACCTATAATGTGTGTTTTTTCTAGTCGCTGTTAGCGTAGAGAATTCCCTTTTGAAAAACCGGTTTATTCCAGTGGTATTTTTAGCACCACGCTCTAGTGAGGCTTCAAGTGCTCGCGCCCGGTCTGGAATAATCGGAGCAATGAGGTTGATCAAAGCACCTGGGCCTAGCATTCTGGCCAGGGTATAACTTAGGAAGTCTGTACTTAGAAATTGCTGCGCCTGTGGTAGAAAAGGACTTTTGTTATGCTGTTTCAAATAAAGGAGGGAAAAGAATGTTGCGTTACCAACTGAGCCTCCAGAAGCCCCTGACAAGCAAAACAGATTGTGTGAAAATGCAGACTGGTCTTCAAGTTTGCTTAATACGGAAGCTACCCAATAGCCGGACCTGGATGCACCTCCATCTGCATGGACGAAGATCATGGGAACAATAGAGTCACGCTTGAATTCTGTGGCATGCTGATTCATCCAGTTCTTTAAGTATTCATCAAAGTTCTGACGGTCCTGGAAAGCTACAGATGTAAGAGGAACCTTATCTTCAAGTTTTACTTTATGCGGCTCAGAAAACAGGCCAAATAGGAAAAGACTAAATGCGAGAAGCAGCAGCAGGTTGACTTTGTATATAAAAGAGAGTGTTTTAAGCAGGTTTATGGCACCACCAATTACACCAAGCGCACAAAACAAAATGGTGATCGTGCCTGCATTGATCGCAAACCTGAGCCAAATTACAGCAGAGAGGTAGACGATTAGCCCGAACGTGTAAACAAATTGCAGTACCATAAACAGCAGGTTCTCACTTTCATCAACCTTAAGCTTGCTGAATATCGGATCCAACAATGTAGGCGGGCAGATGGTTCTTGTATTCTTTAGTGCCTTTTCGCGATTGACAACCAAAAACATAAACATTCCCTGTGAGCA
>JAQBOT010000426.1 GCA_028287885.1 Pedobacter sp. | reverse complement strand
TGCTTGTCAGTGGTTCAGAACTTGTCTGCTTCGGTGCACGTCCATATTGTCCTTTGATCAACAGTCTTTGGCCTACATGCAAAGAATTGTTGGTCATGTTATTTTTTGCCTTCACCTGATCCATAGTAATGTGGTAGGTTGTGGCGATAGAATAGATGGTTTCATTGGATGCAACCGTATGTACAACCAACTCTTCGTCAGCATCAGTATTCGCAGTTGTTGCCGGCGAAGTTGCAGCAGGCGTATTCGGTATAGCTTTATTTGCTGCTGGCATGTTTGCTGCTGGCGTATTCGCCCTGTTTGCTCCTTGCTTACTTGCGGCAGGCGTAGTTGCTGTAGAATTGTTAACTGTCTTCGTTAGTCCAGAATCCGGTTTACGGGTAATTTCAATAGGATTTGTTTTAACTGTAGAGGATATAGGAGCAGGGGTAGCTGCCGGTACAGACATAGATGTCTGACTTTCCGCAGAATTTTCCATATCGCCTTTGACTGGAATTCTTAAGACCTGACCGATGTGTAAGTTAATAGAATTCAGATTATTGATGCGCTTCAGTTCGCCAACCGTGGTGCCATATTTCTCAGCAAGGCGATTTAAATTATCCTTTGGTTTGATCGTGTACTCAATATCCTGGTTATTGGTAGTTCCCTCGCCAATCTGATTTTGTGTTCCTACTTTCCCTGCCTGCGTTTCATTAAAATTCAACGTCGTCGGCACTTTTATAACGACTCCGATCTGTAAATATTTACTGTCATTGAAAGTTATAATGTCTTTCGGAGATACGTTATATCTGCGGGCAACGGAGTAATAGGTGTCGTGCGCAACGATTCTATGAATAATTACCTTTTTTCCTTTTAGGTTTTCTACGCCTATGGAATCTCTGGTTACCTCTGCTTTAGCACCTGGAATTTGAAATAGTGCTGCAAGGAATAAGACGCTAATATATTTATACATTAAGAGTTTTTCTAATTTAGTAGAACAAGTATACGAATAATATGTAGGGGGCAAACTGTATTATAAACGAGTAAATCAACCCTCTATTGTATCCCTTGGCGCTTTATAACAAACCATTATTGTCATTTATTGTTATAGCTACTTGTTGAATAAGTTTACAAAGTAAATTATAATAAATCATGGACGCAAAAGAAATAAGCCTGGATGAAAAAGAAGTGAAGTCAGTAGTAGACTTGTTGAATGACTATTTAGCTAACTATCACGTTCACTATCAAAAGTTAAGAGGATGTCACTGGAATATAAAGGGTCAAAACTTTTTTACTCTTCATATCAAATTTGAAGAATTATATACAAATGCACAGGAGACAATCGATGAAATTGCCGAGCGGGTACTAACTTTAGGTAAACCGCCGCACAGTCGATTTTCAGACTATATTCAGGAATCTACTATTAAGGAGATTGATACTATTGGTCTGCCCGATATTGCAATGGTAGAAGCAATTTTGGCAGATATGTCGAAGTTAATTGAACTAGAGCGTGATTTGCTTGAGGCTACTGATATGGCCGGCGATGACGGATCAAACGATATGGTAAATCGCTTTATGCAGTTCAAAGAGAAGAACACTTGGATGCTACGCTCGTTTTTAGACAAGAAGTAATTCGTTTTTGGATAATAAATAAATGAATTGTTTTAAATGAAAGAACCATGCCCAGGCGTGGTTCTTTCATTTACAGGGAATTTCAAAAGCAGGATTAGTTTAATACCTTTGATTCAAATGGGATATTCAAGTTTAGCCGAGTGCGTTGAAGATTTAGAAAAACATGGCCACCTGATCAGAATAAAGGAAGAAGTAGACCCCTACCTTGAAATGGCCGCAATACACCTTCGGGTATATGAACAACATGGCCCGGCTATCTTCTTTGAAAACATCAAGGGAAGTAAATTTCCTGCTGTCTCCAATCTTTTTGGGACATTGGAGCGCGCAAAGTTTATGTTCAGGGATAGCCTGGAGAAAGTGGAACAGCTTGTATCATTGCGTTCCGACCCGATCAAGGCTTTAAAAAATCCCTTCAAATATGCTGGCTCCGGACTGACGGCTTTGTCCGCACTTCCCTTGAAGCAAAGTCTGTTCAAATCTACTTTTGAGAAAACAACAATAAGTCAGCTTCCACAAATCGTAAACTGGCCTATGGATGGCGGCCCGTTTATAACCATGCCCCAGGTATATACGGAAGACGCAGATAAACCGGGTGTAATGAATTCCAACTTGGGTATGTACAGGATTCAACTTTCTGGTAACGACTATATTCAGGACAAAGAAATTGGGCTGCATTATCAAATCCACCGGGGCATAGGGGTACATCAATCTAAAGCTAATAAGAAAGGCCTTCCTTTAAAGGTCAGTATCTTTGTTGGGGGGCCACCTTCACATCCACTTGCCGCAGTAATGCCTTTGCCGGAAGGCTTGTCAGAATTAACTTTTGCAGGTGCTCTCGGAAACCGTAGATTCCGCTATTTTTACGATGATGAAGGGTTTTGTATCTCTGCAGATGCAGATTTCGTAATTACCGGAACAGTCCAGCCACATGAGAACAAACCAGAGGGGCCATTTGGCGATCACCTGGGTTACTATAGCTTAACACATCCTTTTCCCTTACTTAAAGTACATAACGTATACCACCGTAAAGATGCAATTTGGTCGTTCACTGTCGTTGGCCGGCCACCACAAGAAGACACCAGCTTCGGCGCATTAATTCACGAAATTACAGGGTCCGCCCTTCCTCAAGAGATTCATGGTTTAAAGGAAGTTAGTGCAGTAGACGCTGCTGGTGTTCACCCTTTGCTTTTCGCCATAGGAAGCGAGCGGTATACACCATTTCTGAAAGCCCGGAAGCCGCAAGAGATATTGACGATTGCGAATCATATCCTTGGGAAGAACCAGCTGAGCCTTGCTAAATACTTGTTTATAGCCGCTCGGGAAGACGATGAAAGTTTAAGTACAAACGACGCTGCTGCATTTTTGCAACATGTATTATCTAGGATTGATCTGTCTCGAGACATTCATTTTTATACTGAAACTACAATTGACACGCTGGATTACAGCGGAGAGGGCTTAAACTCGGGTTCCAAGGTCGTTATTGCCGCGGCAGGGGAAATTAAACGTAAACTGACGGATCAATTGCCGGACATGTTCACATTACCGAATGGCTATAGAAATGCGCAATTTGCGATACCTGGCGTAGTGGTTTTGCAATCGCAGCCTTACACCAATGAAGAGGATGCTGAGACGCATATTGCCACACTGAACATACATTTTAAACCATCAAACTTTGAAGGTATACCTTTGATCATTGTTTCTGATGATGCTGGTTTCACTGCAAAGACGATCAATAATCTACTCTGGGTTACATTTACAAGAAGTAATCCGGCGGCCGACATTTACGGCATAGATTCCTTTACGAGACATAAACATTGGGGCTGCAGGGGACCTATGATCATCGATGCGCGTAAAAAGCCACACCATGCACCTGAACTAATAAAAGATCGCCAAACGGAAATTAACATAGACAGATTTAAACTGTAATCTTACTTTCCGTTCCATAAAAAAGTCCTGCTTTACGAAAGCAGGACTTTTTAGTAACATGAACTATAATTATCTAATAATTTTATGAACTAGCTTCTTCTTTACACTCTGAACTATAACCTCTTTCTTTAGAATCTAACGCCCAAAGTCATGAATGCATTGTTCTTCGAGACATTAAGATTCGCGACTGGTTCGCTATTGTCTGCTAAAGTATAAGGGCTTGATGTAGCAAATGTTTCCATACGTTGGTAAGCCAAATCAAGATAATAATTGCTGAAATGGAAACCTAAGCCTCCGCTATAATACTTCATTTGGAAATCATTGTTTGGATCATTCTTATACGGACTTCCATTCATACCATAACCAGCTCTTAAGGCCACCACACCAAGTTTTACCTCTGCACCCAGCCTGTAATTGATGGTGTTTGTGTAAAGGTCTTTGATGTCCGCATTGTTCTGCGCCATTACATCAAAATTTCCATAATTCGAATTCGAGCTAAACTTAATGGTTGAATAATCGACATAGTCTACATCGCCAGTAATCAAGGCATTGTTACCAAGCACAATACTTGCACCTAAGGAGCCTTTGTAAGGCGTTCTCAGGTTGTATTCGATTGGATAGTTGTTTGGATCGTTTGTAATGGTCGTTATATTTCCAGCAAGTGAATACCGGGTGTCTAAGACTTCAGAAGAGTTATCTTGAACATGCATCCAGGTTGGTGTTTGGAAAGTTGCCCCAATACGCAGCGTACTCACCGGTTTGAATATCAAACCAAGACGCCCATTGATACCTGATCCATCAGTTAGCTGATTTTGGCGATACGATAGCGTGTAATCGGCGCCTGCGTGTTCATTTTCAATATCCGTCGAAATGTTTCTTCCTGACTCTAAAAACTCCTGACTCCGTTCATATCTAACATTTACGTAGCCCACTGAAGCGCCCAGATATAGTTGATTGGATATGTTTACCGCTGCAGAAACGTTTAGTTCGGAAGTAGATCCCAATCTTAATTCCGACACACTTTGTGTA
>JAQBOT010000346.1 GCA_028287885.1 Pedobacter sp. | reverse complement strand
CGACTTTGACAGGGTTAGTGTAATAACAAAGCCAGAGATGATAAAAAACAACTGCACCCCAAGACGACCATGAATAAAAATAGTTGGTACTTTGAAATCATAAGAATAATATACCCCGTGGTACCTTGCATAGAAGTGAAAGATCATCACCATCAATATCGCTAAAACCCTTAGGCCATCCAATATTTGAATTCTGCTGCCTTTTTCCATAAATATAAATTACGATTTGAAACAAGAAAAATATTTCTAAATAGTGCAGAATATTTTAACCTCCGCTATAAGATAACGGCTGATTTATGGAAATAGTCTTGAAGCGGCCTCGGCGCGGGCATTACAGCCTGAACAGTTGTTGCTACTTTTTGATCTTTTTAACGATTGATTCCACAATGCGCGGATAATGCAAGTGTTCCAATTGCTGACCTTTAAATTTAAGCATTTCTAAGTTGTCGCCTTTGTCGATGCGATATTTTGCCTGGTAAATGAATTCACCCTCATCGTAGTGTTCATTCACGTAGTGTATGGTTATGCCACCTTCCGTTTCCTTGGCGTTGAGTACCGCCTTATGCACGTGATCGCCATACATCCCTTTTCCACCGAACTTCGGTAGAATTGCCGGATGGATGTTTACGATCCGTCCCGGATAGGCTGCAATCAATTCTTGTGGAATCAACCAAAGGAATCCCGCAAGTACAATAAGATCGATGTTTAGCGTTTTTAGCAAGTCAACAACATCGTCAGACTGATAAAATTCCTGGCGGTCGAAAACATGAGAAGGTATTTCGAAGTTATCTGCCCGTTGGATTACAAAAGCATCGGGGTTGTTTGTTAATACAAGTGCGATTTCTGCATCTGGATGGTCTTTAAAATACTCCATTAACTTTTGGGCATTGGAGCCTGAACCGGAAGCAAAGATGGCTATACGTTTTTTCAAAGTCTTTCTTTTTTTCAAAAATACGCTTTTGCGCTTTTAAAGGAACGTAATTGTTATATTTATACGATTATTTAAAAATATTGAGACAACGTTTTGCATATAAGAAAGTTTAACTCTATATTTGCAGTCCGAAAAATAAAGAAAATATAGGCTAAAGAACAATGGCAAATCATAAATCAGCTTTAAAAAGAATCAGAGCAAACGCAACAAAACGTTTACGTAACAGGTATCAGGCAAAAACCACAAGAACCTTTATTAAGAGGTTACGTGCTGCTGAAGATAGAAAAACTGGACAGGAGTTATTACCTAAAGTGATTTCTATGTTAGATCGTTTAGCTAAGAAAAACGTTATCCACAAGAACAAAGCAGCAAACAACAAATCGAAGTTAACTAAATTTGTTAATGCACTAAAATAATTATAGCTTAAAGCTATTGAGGAACGGGATGAGCATTGCTCATCCCGTTTTTTTTGTTTCTATGGATTCATACGAACAAAAAATAAACATCAAGGCCTGGGCAGAGGCAGACCGCCCCCGGGAGAAGCTTATGCTTAATGGTAGAAGGCATTTAACAGATGCTGAGCTGATAGCGATCTTAATCGGCTCAGGCAGCAAAAACGAGAGTGCTGTAGATTTAAGCAAAAGAATACTTTCTTTTTACCAGAACGATCTGGATACCCTCGGTAAGGTGAGCGTAAATGACCTCTGCAAGTTCAAGGGAATAGGGGAGGCAAAGGCCATCGCCATTGTAGCTGCATTGGAGTTGGGCCGCCGCAGAAAGGAAAGCACTGCTGCACCCATCATAAAAGTTGGCTCCGCAATAGATGCATACCAGCACTTGTTGCCAGACTTCGCAGATCTGAACCATGAGGAGTTCTGGATCCTGTTGCTCAATCGTGCCAATCATGTGAAATCCAAACACCTGATCAGCAAAGGCGGGCAGTCGGGCACCGTTGCCGACCCTAAGATCATTTTTAAAACAGCCCTGGAGCAAAACGCAGCTTACATCATTCTTGCGCATAATCATCCTTCTGGAAATCTAAAACCAAGTACCGAAGACATCAAACTTACCAAGAAACTTGTAGAGGCTGGTAAAATGATGGACTTGCTGGTTGTTGATCACCTGATCATGACCGATAAGGCGTTCTATAGCTTTTGCGATGAGGGTATGATCTGATTTGCTGCGGGTGGCAGATATGGAAGGAATACACCAGGCTTACACAAGGGGTATCCAGGGCAAATGGCCCTGTTTAGGCCCTGTTTGATGCCTGTTTGTTCCCTGTTTGGGCCTCGTTTGTAGCGAAGCCATATCGATTCATTATCAAGCCCAGATCATTTACAACAAAGCCCATTATTTTATATCTTTGCGTTTTATACCCATTAGACATTATGAAGATTTCGTACAATTGGCTTCGGCAGTTTATACATACAGACAATACCCCACAGGAGCTTTCCTTGATCTTAACGAACATAGGTCTGGAAGTGGAAAGCCTGGAAAAGGTACAGCCGGTTGTTGGCGGTCTTGAAGGTCTTGTAATTGGCAAAGTGTTAACTTGTGTTCAACACCCCAATGCAGACCGTTTAAGGGTAACCACTGTTGATGTTGGTGGTCCGGAGATTCTGCAGATCGTATGTGGCGCACCAAACGTTGCCGAAGGTCAGAAAGTTGTTGTCGCTACGGTTGGTACCACCGTGTTTCCAAATGAAGGTGAACCTTTCAAAATAAACAAATCTAAAATCCGGGGTGAAGTATCAGAAGGAATGATATGTGCTGAAGATGAAATTGGCCTCGGTGCTTCCCATGCAGGCATTATGGTTTTAGCTCCAGATACGCAGATCGGCATTGCCGCAAAAGCACACTTCAAGATGGAAGACGACTTTGTCTTTGAAATTGGATTGACACCAAACCGTGCTGATGCGGCTTCACACCTTGGCGTTGCGAGAGATCTTGCTGCATTTCTGCAAACAGAATTACAACGACCAGATCTATCTGCCTTCAAAGTCGAAAACGAAAGCTTAACAATAGCCGTTGCTGTGGAGGATGAGCTTGCATGCCCGCGTTACAGCAGCGTAACGATTACAGGAGTGACGGTAAAGCGATCACCAGAATGGTTGCAGGATAAACTTAAAGTAATTGGTATACGTCCAATAAATAATATTGTCGATATCACAAACTATGTTTTGCACGACCTTGGGCAACCTTTACATGCTTTTGATGCAGATCAAATTAAAGGAGCGCAAGTGATTGTTAAGAAATGCGCCGAAGGAACTCCTTTTGTAACATTAGACGGGGTTGAGCGAAAACTGTCTGCAGACGATCTGATGATTTGTAATGCAGAAGAACCGATGACCATTGCAGGCGTTTACGGTGGGAAAAATTCTGGCGTAAGTGAGCAGACAACAAATATTTTCCTGGAAAGCGCATATTTCAATGCAGTATCGATTCGGAAGACCGCCAAGCGTTTTGGACTAAAAACCGATGCTTCTTTTCGGTATGAACGTGGAACGGATCCCGAAATCACGGTTTATGCCTTGAAACGTGCGGCGCTGTTGATCCAGGAACTTGCCGGTGGACAAATTGCTTCAGCCATTTCCGACCTGTATCCGACTCCGGTTAAGCCTTTTCAGGTAGAGGTTTCTTACAAGAACATTCAAAATCTGATCGGAGCTGATATCCCTACAAATACAATCAAAGACATTATCACTTCTTTAGCGATCGAAGTTGTTGCGGAAACTGAAGGCGGGTTATCGCTTGAAGTGCCGAGCTACAGGGTTGATGTGACCCGTGAATGCGACATTACGGAAGAGGTACTGCGTATTTACGGCTACAACAATATTGAGATTCCCATGAAGGTGAATGCTTCGCTTTCTTATGGAGAAAGGCCGAATAGAGAACAAACCCAGCATGTTATCGCTGATATGTTGACGGCAAACGGCTATTTGGAGATCTGGTGTAACTCGCTGACTAAAGCTTCCTATTCTAAAAACGAAGGAGAAGCGGTAAAGATACTCAACCCACTAAGTTCAGATTTGAATGTAATGCGTCAGAGCTTGCTTATGCCGGCCCTGGAGAGTGTTGCCTACAATGCGAACCGTAGGAATTCTGATCTTAAACTGTATGAGTTTGGAAAAACCTACCACCTGATCCAGGATAAGTATGTGGAACGCCCAAGGTTATTGTTGGTTATGTCTGGAAATGTTGAAGTCGAGCAGTGGAACCAAAAGCCGCAAGCAATAAGCTTCTATAATTTGAAAGCTGCAGTAGATGCGGTGATCAGCAGATTGGGAATTGGCAACTACCAGGTTGATGAGGTTTCAGATGGCGATTTTGCTTATGGTCTGAAGTACTATCGCGGTGAAAAGGCGATTGTGACCTTCGGAGCAGTAACGGCGGCTGATAAGAAGATTGCCGATATAGACAAGGAAGTATTCTATGCAGACTTTGATTGGGCTTTGCTGCTTGATATGGTCCGTAAAAATAAGATCATTAACAAAGAAGTTCCAAAATATCCGGTTGTAAGGCGCGACCTGTCACTGCTTGTAGATCGTTCTGTGACCTTCGAAATGTTAAAGACAATTGCATTTAAGACAGAGAAGAAATTGATCAAGAACATCCAGGTTTTTGACGTGTATTTGGGGAATAATCTTCCTGAGGGAAAGAAGTCATATGCCTTGAATTTCAGCTTACAGGATGAAAGTCAGACCTTAACCGATAAGCAAATCGATTCTGTTATGCAAAAGATTATTTATAACTTAGCCCAAACAGCAAAGGCCGAAATAAGATAACTTAAGTTTCTTATTTTACCGAGGTTTTTACAGAACGATCAATTTAAAAATTCATGTCTTCGGTTGCGGAACAATTAAATTCAGTATTGCATAAAACAGCTCGCCTGATCGAGTTGTGTAATGCCCTTCAGGAAGAAAATGACTTGCTAAAGCAAGAGAATCAATCTGTTAAAGCCGCTTTAACAATCTCAAGAAATAAGAATACGGAACTTGAAGAGAAGCTCAGGGTACTTAAGCTTGCTAAGAGTCTCGAGGGGACCAGTGAAAAGTCACTTGATATTAAGCAAAAAATTAACGATTTTGTGCGTGAAATAGATAAGTGTGTCGTATTACTTAAAAAATGAGCAATACCATAATAGTGAAACAAAGCTAGAAAATGGGAGAAATCTCGATAAAAATAACTATTTCCGACCGCATATATCCGTTAAAGGTAAATACGGAAGAGGAAGAAATTGTAAGACGAGCAGCTAAGATTATCAACGAGCGCATAAAAGACTATCAGGAAAATTATGCTGTTCGCGATAAACAAGATTTGCTATCAATGGCGGTATTGCATTATGCAACTGCAGTATTAAAGGTAGAGAATAAGGTGCAGGACGAGGATACTGCAGTAGCTGAAAAAGTTGAAGAATTGGATAGTTTATTAAACGGTTTCTTCTCTCAATAGAGCGTTCTTTATATCAATAGCAAGAGAAATTTAACCGTTGTTAGATTTTGAGTTTCATTATGGTAATGCATTAGGTGGTTAGATTAGGACTTAATTAACACAATACATGAAACTTAAAACGTAGTAACGGTTTTTTTATATAACAAAAATGGAAATAGTAGGAATAATAGGGTACATACTAGCCGGCCTTGTAGTCGGCATCATAACGGGGAGATACCTGTTACGCACATTGTTAAAGAAGCAGGAAGTAGCTGCACAAACGAAGGTTAAAAAGATTCTAAAGGAAGCAGAAGCGAATGCTGAAATCCTAAAAAAGGATAGACTACTAGAAGCAAAAGAAAAGTTCCTGCAATTGAAAAGCGAGCATGAGCAAGAGGTCAACCTTAAGAACAACCAGATAAACCAGCGTGAGAATTCATTAAAGCAGAAAGAGCAATCTGTGAATCAGCGTTTGGAAAACATGAACCGCAAGGAGAATGAGCTGGACACCCACAAGAAAAACCTTGAAAAGCAAATTGAGATTGCTGTAAAGAAACAGGAAGAAGTTGAGCATTTGAAAAATCAGCATGTAAAACAACTGGAAACTATCGCGGGCCTTAGTGCTGAAGAAGCGAAAACGCAACTGGTAGAGAACATGAAAACTGAAGCTCGTGCACAGGCCATGATCCAGGTTAAGGACATTGTGGATGAGGCGAAGTTAACGGCAACGAAAGAAGCGAAGAAAGTGGTTATTCAGACCATACAACGTACTGCTGTGGAAGCAGCAATTGAGAATACCGTTTCGGTGTTCCACATTGAAAGTGACGAGATCAAAGGTCGTGTAATTGGTAGAGAAGGCCGGAACATTCGTGCTTTGGAAGCTGCGACAGGGATTGAGATCATTGTTGATGATACCCCGGAAGCGATTATCTTATCTGGGTTTGACCCGGTAAGAAGGGAGATAGCCCGTTTGGCATTACACCGTTTGGTTACAGATGGTCGTATCCATCCAGCTCGTATTGAAGAGGTCGTTGCTAAAACGAAGAAGCAAATTGAAGATGAGATTGTAGAGATCGGTGAACGTACGGTGATCGACCTTGGTATTCATGGTCTGCACCCGGAACTGATCCGTATGGTTGGCCGTATGCGCTACCGTTCTTCGTATGGTCAGAACTTACTGCACCACTCTAGGGAAGTAGCTAACTTCTGTGCAACGATGGCAGCTGAGCTTGGCTTAAATGCAAAAATGGCTAAACGTGCCGGTCTGTTACACGATATTGGTAAAGTGCCTGATGATAACCCGGAATTGCCTCACGCAATTTTAGGGATGCAATTGGCAGAAAAATATAAGGAACATCCGGAAATCTGCAATGCGATTGGAGCTCACCACGACGAGATTGAAATGACATCTATGATATCACCGATTATCCAGGCTTGTGATGCGATTTCAGGCGCAAGGCCGGGAGCAAGACGTGAAGTGGTAGAAAGTTACATCAAAAGATTAAAAGAGCTTGAAGAGCTTGCATTGTCTTATCCAGGTGTTGAGAAAACATTTGCAATTCAGGCAGGTAGAGAACTTCGCGTTGTTGTAGAAAGTGAACGTGTAACGGATCAGCAAGCTGAATTGCTTGCAGCAGACATCTCCAACCGCATACAAACTGAAATGACATATCCTGGTCAGATTAAGGTTACTGTAATTCGGGAAACGAGATCTGTGGCCTTTGCGAAGTAGTAGGTTAAACTAATAAATAAGAAGCGCCTGTAATCATGATTACAGGCGCTTTTTCATTTTGCCACATTGCAGACTGAACATTGACCATTGTCTTTGAGTAACTGGTTAATATGTGTACATAACTGGTTAGATTGTAAAAGGAGCAAAAACCTTCGTATTATCCTTAATCGTGGGTTCCTACTGCTTTGTGCTTAGCAATGTGGTTTTCGCACACGCTCCGGCAAATGCACTTGTTAGAAGTTTTAGTTCGACGATGGTTGGCGCTACACCAAAGTCTTTGGGACTTGATCCTTTCTATACAAAGTATTCGAATGCATATGGTATACCTATCGTTACTTCTAACAAAGTTCCGGATGATGCGCTGCTTATAGCGTGGGATATCGTCAATTATGTTGGCAAAAAGCAACCATGTTCCTGCCGATGTATATTACAGGTTTTCCGTTGCACGAAAAAGGTAGCGCATCGAGTCTTATCAAATTACTGCCTTTCCATGCGTCTATTCGCCCATTTGAATATTTTAAAAGGGGTATTAAACAGTTAATAATCTGCTGGTACCAAAGGTGCCGTAAGAGATGCTCCACAACTCATACAAGGTAAAGTGGCCGGGTTATCTGTATCTACGTCCCCAGGGTACCTACGGCAGGCACAGCAATCCAATTGCGTGGAATTTCTACTATAATGGCATCCACTTCTCCTCTGGTTTTGGTAGATGGTATACCCGGTAGCCTGAATACCTGGAGCAAGAG
>JAQBOT010000297.1 GCA_028287885.1 Pedobacter sp. | reverse complement strand
TTCGCGTATTGATGCCTGGTACTTACATTCGAAATGCCAACCGTAAGATCCAGCTTATCGTCAAAAGCTTTCTGTTGGGCATTAAATCGGAAGCCCAACTGCCTTTTACCACTGTTTATAATTACACCCTGTTGGTCCTGGTAGTTGACGGACGCTCTGTAGTTAAAACCATCTGCACCACTTGAAATTGCCAGGTTGTTGCTGTGCGTTAGGGCCCTGCGAGAAATTGCTCTCTGCCAATCTGTATCTCCGCCCTTGTCATAGGTTGCCGCATTGTCGAAAGTCGAAATCGCATCTTTGTATTCAGAGGTTGTCAGCAAATCATAATACTTGCTTTGATTTTCTATTCCCGTGTAGCCAGAATAGTCAATCGTTGCTTTTCCTGCACGTCCCTTTTTGGTGTTAACTATAATCACCCCGTTTGCACCTCTTGAACCATAGATGGCAGTTGCAGAAGCGTCTTTCAAAATATCATAGGACTCAATATCACCGGGAGGAATGTTCTGGAATTGTGCCGGGTCATCGAGGGCTATTCCGTCAACGACGAATAACGGCGATTGATTACCTGTGATGGAAGTTTGCCCGCGAAGGCGAATTGACGCTGTTGAATTCGGATCGCCCCCACCTTGTGTAATAACCAGACCTGCAACTTTGCCTTGAATCTGACTAACGGGGTTGATCACCACCCCCTGATTGAAATCTTTTGCCGAGATATTGGAAACGGCACCTGTTACGTCTTTCTTCCGTTGCGTGCCGTAACCTACACTTACGACTGCAACTTCATTTAGCGTCGTTTCTGTCGGATCCAGAGCCACAGCAATCGGAGCACCAGTCCTTGCTTGTACCTGCTTTTGGGTGTACCCGACATTGGATATTGTTAAAAGGCTGGTCGACAGAGGCAGGGAAAGCGAAAAAACCCCTTTTGCATCCGTCTTTGTTCCAACGGTAGTTCCCTGTGCCATAACTGATACTCCAGCTAGAGGCAATCCGTCCCGAGAATCGGTAACCTTACCTGAAACTACCTTATTTTGAGCCATAGCATTGGCCGTCAGAAGGCACAAGAGTGCTAGGCAACTTACTTTTAGTAAATTTTTTAAGCTCATAAAATTCGATTTAACTTTTTGTTTTACCTGTCACAAATGTGAGTGGGTGAGTTTGCTACATCGCGACCTCGCCCCAGCCTTTCCGATATTTTCTTCTGACGAATTGATTTGCCTGATCGTAGTTTGTTATCTTCATGTTGGTTCCATCCCACAACAGGCTGTTGTACCTTCCGGAGAATTTATAGCCTTCTACATTACCATAAACGGGGTCCTTTCGAGTTATTTTCTCCTGTATGTTGAAACTTCGCAACAACAGATTGCCTAAAAGAACAGTTTCAGTAAGCGGCCCTGCATAGTCAACGAAGGGAGAGTCAACCTCTGCTTTTCCGTGTCCGGCGATAGAGGCATCCACCCACTGCCACCAATGCCCATCCATTCCACCTTTGATACGCGGGTATTTTTCAGGTACATGAACATCTTTGTTTAAAGAGAGCGGCAACAATCTCGGATGACTTCCGCCCCATCCACAAGAAACCTTCCCCTTTGATCCAATAAACAACGTGCAACCTTCAAAGTCATTTTCAGACGGCCAGTCGCCCAAAGCCTCGTTCATATTCACGTCTGGGTCTAACTCAGCTACGCGTTCCGGCGTGATGCCGCCATCCATCCAGTACAGATCCAAGTCGCGGCCACCTTTCCGCTTAAACTTAAACTTGATGGAACTGGATACCGGCCCACTCTCCGGATAGATTCCCTCCTTGAAGATTCCTTTGTATACCGTGCTTGCACTTCCAGACACCTCGGTCGGATAGCCAAGTTCAAGCAATTTAAATGGAGGGCCCATAATATGGCAACCCATGTCACCAAGGGCACCGGTGCCGAATTCCCACCAACCCCGCCAGTTAAATGGAACCAGGTTTTCGATATAATTGGTTTGCTGGGCAGTTCCCAGCCACAAATCCCATTTGAGTTCCTTTGGTATTGGTGGTTTTGTGTTGGGCCAGGAGATCCCCTGAGGCCAGACCGGGCGGTCAGTCCAGCAATAAACTTTTTCAATATCGCCAATTAAGCCAGCTTCGAACCACTCGCGCATGGTGCGCATGCCGTCACAGGAGCTGCCCTGATCACCCATTTGAGTAACGACTTTGTGTTTCTTTGCGGCTTCCGTTAAAACGCGAGCCTCGTAAATATCATGTGTTAATGGCTTTTGGAGGTATAAATGCTTGTTCAGCTGCATCGCACTTAGTCCAACAATGGCGTGATTGTGATCCGGGATTGCGACAGTGACCGCATCGAAGTTCTTACTTTCCTTATCAAAAAGTTCACGCCAGTCGTGGTAAAATGGTGCTTTGGGAAATTCTTTACGCCGTGGAGCTGCCTGGCGGTCATCTACGTCGCAAAGAAATGCAACAACAGCATTTTTATTGGGCGCGCTTGCATAATGGTGTATATCATTTTCAGCCTCCCCACCGCAGCCGATGGCTGCGATGTAAAGTTTGTCGCTTGGTGCAACAAATCCTTTTCCACCAAGAACGAAGCGTGGCACGATATAAAACCCAGCCGTTGCCAGGGCAACTTTCTTTATAAAATCTCCACGCTTAATAACTTCTTTTTCCGGCTTGATCTCGTTATTTTCCATGGTAAACGAGTTGGTTTGAAATCGGTTTTACAGAGACTTCCTTAAAGAAGACCACATCGTCGTCACCATGATTTTGCAAGCCGATGTAGCCTGAATTCGGGCGAATGCCATGATAAGGTTCAAAGTCGAATTTACGCGCCGGAACTGGTTGTCCTTCTTTATAATCGGTCACCTTAACTCCATTTACAAACACCAGGGTACGTGATCCTGCAAGCGTAATTTCCATCGTATTCCATTCTGGACCAGGCTTGCCGGGCTTTGCCAAAGGTTTGGTTAAGGAATAAAGTGTTCCTGTATAATGGTAATCATCCTCTTTAGAGGTTTCCGGGTGATTGTCGATCTGGACTTCATATCCATAAAATACCGGCATCCATTCCTCTCGGGGTTCTATGGGTATACGAATGAAAACCCCCGCATTACTATTTTCCTTTTCCATGCGGTACACGACCCGTATGGTGCAGTTGCTAAATTTCTGTCCTTTGTAATATAACAGGCCCATTCCACCATGCCCTCGGATCATTCCATTTTCAACGGTCATGGAGCCTTTACCGACGTGCTTCCATCCCGTCAGGTCAGACCCGTTAAACAGCTTCTTCCAGCCCGCTTGTGCCGGGGTCTGGGATTGGGTATTTACATGTTTGGTTTCTTTAATTAGGGTTGCAGGTGTAGCAGGTTTGAAAGCATTTAGGCTGCCTGCTAACAGAAAAAGGCTTAAAACAGCAAAGGCCCCTTTCGGAATCGATCTTCTCTTATTCATGAAATATTATATTTGGTTAGAATACTTTAAATTTAAAATATTAGAAGCAACAAAGCTCATATCGAAGAAGCATGTTGTTTCTAAAGGCAGGCAGAAGATGCATTAAACAGACAATGGTCCGTTGCGCCTGCAAACTTTTATTTTAGGTTTACTTGATTCAAGCGGAGGAAAGGAAAGTATCAGATCTTTTTAGAATAACCGGTTTAAGGGCTGGTTTTAGGAGCGATGCTTTAAGAAAAAAAGCCTGAAGACACAAAAATCCGAGTAGCACGTTGATCATAGGACTGGATGTTAAAGAGGTTACTTGGTCGTTTTATAAATATGGCATTTATAAATTACTATAAGAAGTTTAGCGGAAGAACAGCGTAGCTA
>JAQBOT010000263.1 GCA_028287885.1 Pedobacter sp. | reverse complement strand
ATCAGGAAACCGGCTTGCCGCTTCCAACGAGCACGGCGCAATACCTTGGTAGCTACAACCCGAGATACATTGCCTCCCTTGGTGCTAACTTTAGATTTAAGAATGTGAGCCTAAACGTGTTATTTGATACGAAACAGGGCGGCGTATTTTATTCAAGAACCCGGGACATCATGGGCTTCAACGGAACCTCAGCAGAAACTGGCGGTGAAAGGATTGGCGTAATCTACCCGAACTCTGTGTATCTGGATGCGAATGGCGCTAGTGTAGTTAACACAGACGCGCGGTATAACAAGCAGGATTACTATTCTGACTTAATTGCGGGTGCAAATATTGTTGACGCATCCTTTGTTAAGCTGCGTTCTTTGGGTCTGTCTTATTCCTTTAGTAAAGCTCAGCTGCAAAAAAGTCCGTTTGGAGAGTTGAGTATCGGGATTTTCGGTAACAACTTATTTATCTGGACTGCGAAAGAGAATAAATATGCCGATCCGGAGGTAAACTCAGGGGGAGCTGGAAACGAGCAGGGTTTTGACTTCACTGCGCAACCATCAGTTCGCAATTACGGACTAAATGTTAGGGTATCATTTTAATTCTGCCTCTTATGAAAACAAAATATATAGATATAGCTAAGAAACTCCTTGTTCTACTTGCCATAGGCACCATTGGACTTGTTGGGTGTAAAAAGTTCATTGATGTGAACGAAAATCCAAATAATCCTGTAACAGCAACGCCAAATTTGCTGTTGCCTGTAGTAGAAGCTGGAATAAGTCAGCTGGTAGGCAACAATTATCAAATTTATGGCAACATTTGGGCAGAATACTGGACCCAGGGAACCGCTTCGTCACAGTACAGATCATTGGAGCAGTACAATGTTACCAATACCGCGTTCGATGGCCCGTGGAATATTACCTATAGGAATGTGCTACAGAACGCACAAACTATCATTAACAGTACGGCGCCAAACAATGAACTAACACGGGGAATTGCATATATCCTTAAAGCATATACGGTTCAATTAACCACAGATGCTTACGGAGATATCCCCTTAACGGAGGCTTTAAACGCTAGCCAATTTGCAAGTCCGCATTACGATCCGCAGCAGCTTGTATACGACAGCATTTTCAACTATATCGATCTGGGTATTGCCTCCTTGAATGTACCGAATGCGACTTCCCCAGGAGAACAGGATATGCTCTTCGGTGGCGACATTGCCCAGTGGACAGCTTTCGCGAACACACTTAAATTGCGTGCGTATTTGAGGCTTTCTCAGGTAGACCCTGCAAAAGCTCAAGCAGGGATTGAAGCCTTGTATACCGGTGCTGCAACCTTTTTGACAGAAGATGCAACAATGACCTTTACAACAACCGGTGGAAACGAGAATCCGTTGTATAATGAAATGCTTGGTCTCGGCCGCACGCAAAACCTTGTTGCGAGTGCTACCGCGGTTACCCACTTAAAAGCCAATAGAGACCCAAGGTTAAATAAATATTATGATTTGATACCGGGACAGGATACCATTGCCTACATTCCACAAGGAAGTTATCGTTCGAACAGCGGTAAATTGGTGTCTCCACCTTCGCCCTTGGTTGGTGGTAATGCATCTGCGGCGAGCTCGGCGCAATCTGCAGTGGCTCCCGTAAAGCTGATTTCAGCTGCGGAAAGTTATTTTTTACAGGCTGAAGCTGCGGCAAGAGGGTGGGGAGGTACTCCAGCACAGGCGGCTGCGCTTTTCAATTCTGGAATTACGACAAGCTTTACAGGTCTTGGACTTAGTGAGGCACAAGCTACGTCTTACATTGCGACCGCAGCGGATGCAAAACTTCCAGGCAACGTAAATGGAAATATTAGAGCGATTATTACGCAGAAATACTACGCTATGGATGGTTTCCAAGGGTTCGAAGCATGGACTGAGTGGAGAAGGACCGGTTATCCGGATTTCTTAGTCCCTTCAGTTGCCTCAATCATCGGAGCTGGTAAGGTGCCGCTTAGGTTTTTGTACCCGAATTCAGAGCTTACAACGAACTTAAATTATCCTGGAACTCAGACGATTGATACACCGGTATGGTGGGATAAATAGCTAATTTACAGGCCGAAAGCGGGCGTATTTATACGGTATTGTTAAATAACGTTAATTTTTTGTAACAAATCCATTGCATCTAATTACATCATTCGCTACTTTCGGCAAACAACTAATTACTAACTCAATTTATTATTTATGAAAAAACTTATACTAAGTTTGTTCATGCTTATGCTTTTTGCAGTAGCTGCGAATGCACAACAAAGAACAATTACCGGTATAGTCACTGGAAAAGAAGATGGCTTGCCGCTTCCCGGCGTGAGTATTCACATCCAAGGGGCAGCTGGTGGCGCACTTACTGGCGCTGATGGACGATATTCTATTCAAGTACCATCAAGCACTGCGGTTTTACAATTTTCATTTATCGGATATACTACGCAAAGCAGAAGTGCTGGAAATGGTACAGTCTTGAACGTGGTTATGGCACCTGATGCCACCGCACTAAGTGAAGTAGTTGTAACGGCTTTGGGTATTACCAGAAACAGAAATCAGGTTGCTTATGCCGCTCAGACGCTCGACGGCGCTGCGGTAAGTGAAAACCGTTCTGCAAACATCGGTAGCAGCTTGTCAGGAAAGGTTTCTGGTTTAGAAATCCGCCAGAACAACACAATGGGCGGTTCTACAAACATTGTTATTCGTGGTGTTAAATCCATGACTCAAAACAACCAGGCTTTGTTTGTTATTGACGGTGTACCAGTTGCCAACAACAACATGAACACAGCAAATCAGCAATCTGGTATTGGTGGTTATGATTATGGTAACCCCGCTTCCGACATCAACCCAGACGATGTTGAAAACATTACTGTGTTGAAAGGAGCTGCGGCTTCTGCGCTTTATGGTTCAAGAGGAAGTAATGGAGTTATCTTGATCACTACTAAAAAAGGTAAATCTGGCTTAAACATCACCGTGAACGCTGGTGTGAATTATGGCGTGATTGACAAAAGCACGTTTCCCAAGTACCAGAAGAAATATGGTGCAGGTTACGGTCCATATTATGGTACTGATGAATCAAACTACCTTGTTGACAACGTTGACATTAATGGAGACGGTGTGAATGATCTTGTAGCGCCTTTAACAGAGGATGCTTCTTATGGTGCGGCCTTTGATCCAAACTTGATGGTTTATCAATGGGATGCATTTGATGCTACTTCACCTAACTTTGGTAAAGCAAGACCTTGGGTTGCAGCTAAGAATGATCCAACTACATTCTTCGAGAAGCCATTATCAAATAACCAAAGTATCATTCTAAGCAATAGCTATGATAAGGGTACTTTCAAAATTGGATTCAATAGAGATTACCAAAATGGTATTCTACCTAACTCGAACATTAAGAAAAATGTGTTCAACTTTGGATCTACCTACAACATTACTGACAAGCTAACTATTGGTGCTGATGTTAATTATTTTAACATTCAGGGTCTTGGCCGTTATGGTACTGGTTACAATGGAGCCGGTGTTTATAACCCAATGACAAACTTTAGACAGTGGTGGCAGACTAACGTTGACGTTAAGGAACAAAAGGATGCTTATTTCCGTGTTAAGAATTTAGCTAAAACCAATCCTTCTTACGTTGGTAAAGAAAACGTGACCTGGAACCTTGCAGATTACACTAGCGGCAGACCTATTTTCTGGGACAACCCATATTTCTCA
>JAQBOT010000207.1 GCA_028287885.1 Pedobacter sp. | reverse complement strand
GAAAGTAACATAGCAGAATATGCAGCCTGTGGTGTAGACTTCGTTTCTATGGGCGCTTTAACCCACTCCGTTAAAAGTTTAGACATGAGTTTAAAAGCCTTCTAGGAATGATATCTATTTACTCTGTTTCAGCTTTAATCCTAGCTTATCTTTGCGGCTCAATTCCAACGGCTGTTTGGCTTGGCGGTGCGTTTTACGGCGTCGACGTCAGGGAATATGGAAGCGGCAATGCCGGGGCTACAAATGTCTTTCGCGTGCTGGGGAAAAAGGCAGGCGCCGCAGTAATGATTATTGACATTGCCAAAGGCTACACAGCAACAAAACTTGCCTATTTTATAGGTCTTTCCGTTACCGGACCACACAATTCTTCACAATTTATTAACTACGAACTTGCCCTCGGCGTCACTGCTGTAATGGGGCACTTGTTCCCTATTTTTGCCGGATTCAGGGGCGGTAAGGGGGTTGCTACACTTTTTGGAATGATTTTGGCAGTTAACTTACCAGCATCTATGCTTTGTGTTCTTGTTTTTGTCGGAGTTCTATTGGTTACGAAATACGTGTCGCTAGCGTCTATATGTTCTGGATTTACATTTCCACTAAGCATCATATTCATATTTCACTCATCAATTAAGTCCGAGGTTCTATATGGTATGTGTGTGTGTGTACTCATATTGATTACCCATCAGAAAAACCTCGAGCGTCTTCTTAAAGGCAAAGAATCTAAAGTCTATTTGTTTAAACGCAAAGGAAACTAACAAATTTAACAGACGAGTTAGCCAAAGCTCGCAGCATTGTTCATGCTATATCCTTTGGCTGAGTTACTTAACAAACCAAATTATGCCAATGAAAAAATTGAAATTATCAGCTCTTGCAGTTGCATTGCTATTATTCGCCAATTCTTGCTCAACTGTTCCATTATCGGGGAGAAGCAGAATGAATTTTGTAAATGAAAGTGAGATGCAGACCGCCGCTGCCCAAAGTTATACTACCCTGCTAAAGGATCCCTCAACGAAAGTCTTAAACAATGCAGATGCAGCGCGGGTTAAGCGTATTGGTCAAAAAATTGCAGCCGCTGTAACCAAATACATGAATGCGAATGGTTATGGAGCTCAAATTGAAGGTTTCCAATGGGAATTCAACCTGATAGACAGTAAAGAAGTAAATGCTTGGTGTATGCCAGGTGGCAAAGTAGCTGTGTATTCAGGAATATTGCCTGTTGCAAAAGATGATGCGGGTCTTGCTACCGTTATGGGACACGAGATTGCACACGCTGTAGCTCAGCACTCTTCAGAGCGTGCTTCCAAAACTGCAGTAGCACAGGGGCTAGGAAGCTTAATTGGAGCTGCAACTGCTGGAAAATCACAAACCATGCAGACTGCTATTGGTCAACTTTACGGAGTAGGTGCACAGGCTGGGTACTTGTTGCCAAATTCAAGAACTCAGGAATCTGAAGCAGATCATTTAGGTCTGATCTTTATGTCGATGGCTGGTTATAATCCATCCAACGCAGTTACTTTTTGGCAAAGGATGTCGGCTTCCAGTGATAACTCACAAAAGCCACCTGAGTGGTTAAGCACTCACCCGGCTGACGCAACCCGGGTAGCTCAGATCCAAAAGAACTTGCCTGAGGCACAACGATATTATAATTCTACAACTGGGAAGCCAGTTAAATAAACAAGAAAAAGGGCCTTACAAGGGCCCTTTTATCGTTTCAAGTATTGCGCTTGCCTTGAGTAAGCATTCCTGATATTCTTTTTCAGGATCCGAGGCGTACGTAATAGCACCGCCAACTTGAAATGACAAGTACTGGCGTTCCGCTTCATATAAAATACTTCTTATAATTACATTCAAGTCAAAGTCCCCATCCGGGCTAATGTAACCCATGGCACCTGAGTAAACACCACGTTTGCTCCTTTCATAAGTTTCGATCAACTGCATGGCGCGGATCTTCGGAGCGCCCGTCATCGAACCCATTGGAAATGCGTTTTTTATTGCATCTATAAAGTGCACTTCCGGAGCAAGCTCGCATGCTACTGTAGAAATCATTTGGTGCACCTGCGGGAAAGTATATATGCCAAATAGTTCAGTTACACTCACGCTGCCAGGGATGGCGCTTTTCGTCAAGTCATTTCGTACAAGATCCACAATCATTACATTTTCCGTCTGTTCTTTCAGGTCGCTTGTCAAACGTAATTTACTTTGCAGATCTTCCTCCACCGTCTTTCCCCGTCGCGCTGTTCCTTTAATCGGTTGGGAGATTAATCTGGTCCCTGTCTTACATAAGAAGCGCTCCGGACTGGCGCAAAGTATATATTTGTTTTTTAGCTTCAAGTAACCGGCAAAGGGCGTAGGCGACAAGGCATTCAATTGCATATAGGTCTGTAAGGGATCTATAGATGCATTTTCAGCGAAGAACTCCTGGCAATAAGTAAGTTCATAGATATCCCCGCGATTGATGTGTTCCTTGATTGCCTTAACGTTGTTGATGTAATCGTCTTTACAAACTGCAGGGTCAACGGTGAATGCCGCTTGCTGCAGCTGTACTTTCCTAAGAGGAAAACTTGCTATTTCTCCGAGTATGTCCGCGCTTCCAAGCAATACTTCTATCCCTTTGGCACTTACAGCGATGACATATTCAGGTATAAAAAAGAACATGTCTGGAAAGAACAAGCTGTCCTTATTGGCGGAAATTAAGGTTTCAAGTTGGTTCTTTAGGTCGTATCCCAAATACCCAAACATCCAGGTCCGGTATGTTTCCTGAAAGTTCTTAAGTTCCTTAAATGCATCCTCACCAGCATACAAAATATGCTTTGAGCCAGCCGCTACCAGGTAATTAAAACGCCCATTCAAGTCTGTATATCCATTTGAGTCCAATACACAGCAATGTTCAAATTGATCTGCCCAGCGGATCGCCTTTTCCTTAAACGGATCTGAATGCATTTTTTAAGCTAATTATTGCTAACAAAAAAAGGGTGGTTTTAAGCCACCCTTTCGTTTAATTTATTTTTCTATTAGGATAAAAGTAAGGTTTGTACACGATCTGGTCCCACAGAAAGGAATTTAACGGGTACCTGCAATTCCTCTTCAAGAAATGCAATGTAGTTGGTAAGTGCAGCAGGAATTTCTTCGATTCTGCTGATCTTTGTGATGTCTATTTTCCAACCTTCAATGGCTTTAAGTACTGGCGTCGGCTTAATCGTGATGATATCGTAAGGCATGTAGTCGATCGTTTCCCCATTATGCTCATAATGCGTACAGGCATATATGGTATCAAAGCCGTCTAAAACATCAGCCTTCATCATGATCAGCTCGGTAACGCCGTTAAGCATAATCGCGTATTTCAAAGCTGGTAGGTCGATCCAACCACAACGACGAGCCCTGCCCGTAGTTGCGCCAAACTCATGACCAACCTGACGGAGATTTTCTCCTACTTCATCATCCAGCTCTGTAGGAAACGGACCCCCGCCAACGCGTGTTGCGTAGGCCTTGAAGATTCCATAAACGTTACCTATTCGATTTGGTGCAACCCCCAGGCCTGTGCAAGCACCTGCAGTTGTTGTATTGGAGGAAGTTACAAAAGGATAAGATCCAAAATCAATGTCCAGTAAAGTCCCTTGCGCACCTTCAGCAAGCACGCTTTTTCCTTCCTTCAGGTAGCCATTTACAAAATGTTCACTGTCTACATGTGGGATGGTTTTAAGGAATTCAATGGCTTCGAAGAATGCAGCCTCTTTTTCTGCAAGATCAAACTCGAAATCATAGTGAGAAAGAATTTCTTTGTGTTTTTCAACAAGCTTGTTGTACCGTTCTTTGAAATCAGGTAGGGTCGTATCACCCACGCGTAATCCATTGCGGCCGGTTTTGTCCATATAAGTCGGACCAATACCTTTCAACGTGGAACCGATTTTATCTTTGCCCATTTTCTGCTCGTTGGCAGCATCAAGCAACTGGTGTGTTGGTAATATCAAATGGGCTTTTCTTGCAATAACCAATTTGTTTTTAGCTACTGGATCCTGTCCAGCTTTCTTTAGATTATCTAGTTCCCTTTTTAAGATAATCGGATCAATAACAACACCATTACCTATAAGGTTCATGGTCTTTTCGTTGAAGATACCGGAAGGAATTGTGTTAAGAACAAACTTTTTGCCATCAAACTCTAAAGTGTGACCAGCGTTTGGACCACCTTGGAAACGAGCGATTAAATCATATTGCGGACTTAATACGTCCACAATTTTACCTTTGCCCTCATCGCCCCATTGCAGGCCCAGAAGCACGTCTACTTGCGTCATTACTTAAAATTAGAAAAGATTATATTTATAAATTTAATTTGCATGTTGGATTTCGGTATTTGCAACCGGAGCGGATTTGGCCTTACAGTCAAAGCAAATTCCATACAGATTTAAGGAGTGGTGTTTAATGTCAAACTTCAGCAGGTCACCAACCATGCTTTGAATCTGGTGCACACGGGGGTCACAGAATTCAACAACCTTCCCGCAATCAATACAAATGATGTGGTCATGCTGGTGATAGCCGTAAGATTTCTCAAACTGAGCCATGTTCTTTCCAAACTGATGTTTTGTAACCAGATCGCAGGAAACCAAAAGTTCCAGCGTGTTGTACACTGTTGCCCGGCTTACTCGATATTTCTGGTTTTTCATATGGATGTAAAGGGTCTCTACATCGAAATGGTCATCTCTGGAATAGATTTCTTCAAGGATTGCAAAGCGTTCCGGTGTTTTCCGAAGACTTTTATTTTCGAGGTAGGCTTCGAATATTTTTCTAACCAACTCGCTGTTGTGACTTGTAGACATACTTTTTTAACTCCTTTCAAAGGTATCAATTTTTCAATAAAACTTCACAGTCAATTGTGTATTAAGCATCAAAGCGCGTAACTCCCGTCACACCTCGTACTTCCAAAAGATTCTCTATGAGTTGATCCAAGTGTTCTTTATCATTTACATAGATCATAATTGAACCATCAAAGATTCCATTATCGGTGTCTACGGTGATGGAACGCATGTTTACCTTAAAATCGTTTGAGATAACTTTGGTGATGTTATTAATTAAGCCCACATCATCAATACCAATAATGTGCAGGCCGGTTAAAAATGTTAATTCTTGTTGTTTGTTCCACTTTGCTTTTACGATCCGGTATCCATAGTTTGCCATCAATTGTGCGGCATTCGGACAGTTCGTACGGTGAATTTTAATGCCGTCACTAACGGTAACAAAACCGAAAACGTCATCCCCTGGAATGGGATTACAGCAAGGAGCGAGGGTGTAGTCAATCCGTTGCATGTCTTCCCCAATGAGGAGAATGTCAGACTCTGGCCCTTTTACCTTCGTTAATAAAGCTTCAATTTGTTGGTGATCATTCCTGTCGGCGCCTCGGTTTTCTATCTCTTTCTCACTTGCAAGGTAATCCTTCAGGTCCTTCAACTCAATCTTTCCATGAGCTATTGCAATAAACAACTCTTGTGTTGATGGAAGCTTGAAAAAGTAAGTAAGCTTATTTAAATTGTCCGTATTGTAGGTGATCTTCAAAGACTTCAACTTGCGTTCAAGCGTTTCTTTCCCCTGCTCGGCAATTTTCCTTTTTTCTTCTTTTAATGAAGATTTAATCTTTGATTTCGCCTTTGCTGTTACAACAATATTAAGCCAATCTTCTTTAGGTACTTGCTTTCCAGAGGTGATGATTTCCACCTGATCTCCATTCTGAAGCTTGTAGGATAGGGGTACGAGTTTATGATTAACCTTGGCACCAATACACTTTGCACCTACATCGGTGTGAATCTCGAATGCAAAATCCAGGGCTGTAGCCCCCAATGGCAATTGAAGCAGCGCACCTTTTGGCGTAAAAATGAAGATCTCGTCAGAGAACAGGTTCATTTTAAAATCATCCAGGAAGTCAAGCGCATTTGCTTCCGGGTTGTTTAACATCTCACGAACTTTCATGATCCATTGATCCAAGCCGTTGTCTGAGCTGGATTCTTTGTACTTCCAATGCGCCGCAAAACCTTTTTCGGCTATTTCATTCATCCGTTGTGTTCGGATCTGTACTTCCACCCATTGTCCCTTTGGCCCCATAACGGTTGTGTGCAGCGACTCATAGCCGTTTCCTTTTGGCGAGGACACCCAGTCGCGCAAACGATCCGGGTTCGGTCTGTATAGGTCAGTAACTATGGAGTACGCCTTCCAGCAATCTGCTTTTTCCTGTTCTGGTGTGCTATCCAGAATGATCCGGATGGCGAAGAGATCATACACTTCCTCAAAAGGTATGTTCTTCTTTTTCATTTTATTCCAAATGGAATGGATGGATTTAGGTCTTCCGAATATGTCCGCCTTAAGCGACTGCTCATTTAAACTCTCCGTAATTGGCTCTACAAAACGCTTAATAAATAGGTTCCGTTCCGCCTTTTTTTCATTCAGCTGAGTTGCAATATATTTATACGTATCCGGTTCCAGATATTTCATGGAAAGATCTTCCAATTCTGATTTGATCGCGTATAAACCAAGGCGGTGGGCCAATGGAGCATATAAGTAAATGGTCTCAGATGCGATTTTCAATTGCTTCTGCCGAGGCATGAAATCCATTGTACGCATATTATGCAGCCGGTCAGCGAGCTTAATCTATATCACCCGCACATCATCTGCAAGCGTGAGCAACATCTTTCTGAAATTCTCAGCCTGTAAAGAACTGTTGTAGTCAAATACACCAGATATCTTTGTTAGTCCATCAATAATCTTAGCGGTTTTTTTACCAAACTCCCGCTCAATATCCTCAAGGGTTAAATCTGTATCTTCAACAACGTCGTGCAGCAATGCACAAACAATCGAGGTGGTCCCCAGGCCAATTTCTTCCGCCGCTATTTGTGCTACAGCAATTGGGTGATATATGTACGGTTCTCCAGATTTCCTACGCATGTTCTTATGGCTTTCCAAGGCCATATCGAATGCTTTTCGAATCTCTTTCTTATCGCCTCTTTGCATTGTTGGCTTACATGCGCGTAACAGAGCCCGGTATCTTTTAAGTATTTCTTGCTTCTCTGCTTCTAAATCAATCACCAACGTATTCTTCATTTGTATTATTTTCGTAGTAAATCAGGTAATTTTTTATTAAAAGGCATATATTGCTTGGATGATCGTATCTGACAATCCAACAACAAATTTAAAGGTTCATCTCAAACCTAATCTATTAATTTAGGTTTAACTTTGCGGGATTATAAATTTATGAAATTTTATAGGTTAATTCTTCTGATAATTGTCATTATTGCCGCGGGTAAACAAGTAAAAGCCCAAGAAATCCCACCCGCAATAAAGTTTCCTGAAAGGGGCAAAAACGATTCCATAAAGGTTGCAGGAACAAACGTAGATGGAGAAATGATTCCATGGATACCGTTGAGAGAGGTGTCCATATATGGAATACGGATATTTAAATCACAAGAAGATCAAGCTGCCTACAATCGCCTACGATATAACGTTCTGAAAGTAATGCCTTACGCACTCTTTGCAAAGCGCAGGTACGAGCAATTGGAACAAGAGATTGCCGTCACTCCAGACAAAAAGCAACAAAAGCGCTTAATCAAGGCCTGTGATGAAGAAATCAAACAAATGTTTAATACAGAAATTAAAAATCTGACCATCACACAGGGAAAGATTTTAACCAAGCTTGTCGACCGCGAGCTAGGCAGAACCACTTTTGATATTGTGAAGCAAACAAAAGGCGGGCTTACTGCATTTTTATACCAATCGGTGGCTCGTGTAGTTGGTCACAATCTTAAAAGCACTTACGATCCAAATGAAGACCGCGATATAGAATCTATAATAATTGCCTCAGGATATTATCAATAAGTAAGGATGACCCACAACGCAACAAGCATTCATCAATTTAAAGTTAAGCTGATCAACGGATCTAATAAAAACCTTTTAGACTATAAAGGTAAGATACTCTTGATTGTGAATACCGCCTCTGGCTGCGGGTTTACACCACAGCTAAAGGAATTGGAACAGCTAAAAGCTGAAATTAATAACGAGAATTTTGAAATACTTGCTTTTCCGTCCAACGACTTCGGACGGCAGGAACCCCTAGACGGCGCGGCAATTGGAGAATTTTGCCAAGTCAACTATGGAGTCACCTTTCCTGTATTTGACAAGATTATGGTTAGGGGAGAGCATGCCCATCCTTTGTATAAATTCCTGTCTGACAAGAAGCTTAATGGTGTTTTAACCTCCACACCGCGATGGAATTTTCATAAATATTTGATAAACAAAGATGGGCAGGTCGTAGATTATTTTTTCCCTTTTACCAAACCCTTGTCTTCAAAAATTAAAAAACAGGTTCAGCGACTATTGTCCTAATCTGACCCGAACATCACCAACATACACGCCAAAATGAAATTAGATATATTAGTGCTAGCTGTCCATCCGGATGATGCAGAACTTGGATGCTCAGGGACAATCGCAAAGCACATAGCAATGGGTAAGAAAGTCGGCATCGTGGACTTTACCAGGGGAGAGCTTGGTACCCGTGGAACAGCAGATATAAGGGATGAGGAAGCAGCCGACTCGGCAAAAATCCTTGGACTGCATGCCAGAGAAAACTTAAGGTTTAAAGACGCATTTTTCAAGAATGACGAAGCACATCAGCTTGAAGTTATAAAAATGATCCGTAAGTATAAGCCAGAGATCGTATTGAGCAATGCTTTAAGGGATAGGCACCCTGATCATGCACGCGCCGGAGACCTGGCGAATGATGCCTGTTTCTTGGCTGGTTTGTCTAAGATTGAAACCAAACTGGATGGGGTAACACAGGAAGCCTGGCGCCCGAGGTTGCTCCTGCAATATATCCAGGATTTCTACATTAAACCTGATATCATCGTAGATATCACTCCTTTCATTGATTTGAAAGTTCAAGCGATCAAAGCATTTAAAACTCAGTTTTATAATCCCGATCATCAGGAGGCCGAGACATATATATCTTCCCCAGAATTCTTTGAGAGTGTATTGGGAAGAGCCAGAGAGTTCGGTAAATCCATTGGCGCCACCTTTGCCGAAGGCTTTACATCTAGAAAACTTTTGGGCGTAGACAATTTATTTGACCTTCGATAAATCACATCAGCCAGCAATCTAGCGAAAGGGGTCTTTCTTCAAGCTCACAATTCCAACAGGGCTTTTTTCATAAAGCGCTATGCAGGACTTGTTAAACTCAGGATCAAAGTTCACGTTACCCGAAGTCAGGTTCTTTGGTACATTGCTTCCTTCCAAAAAGAAGTACACCTTCGTATTTCCGCCTTTATGATGTGGCTGAAAATTGCCGTAGGTAACCATTTCTTTTGAAATGGTGTCCCTTACGGATACGGAGAATACATATTGAATAGGGCCGGTGTTATTTTCGTTACGGTATCGGCCCACCTCTTTAAAGTCGCTCTTAAGTTTGTCTATGCCGGGCTGCGTAAATGTTCCTTTAACCATCCAGGCTATTAAGACAAACACAAGAATGCATAGTACAATGTTTGTCTTTTTATTCCTCATTTTTATATGTTACGCTGGTCCTTAGAGTCCTGGTAAAATCCTTTCCATAACTTCGATACCTTGGTCGATGTGAGATTTTTGCATATTTAAGGCAGGTCTGAAACGGATGGTTTGCTGGCCACATCCTAAAAACATGACATTATTTTCCATGCCTTGCTTGATAAAATTATCTCGTTGATCCTTATTCGCGAAGTCGAAGGCACACAATAGGCCTTTTCCGCGAACGTTACTAATCTTGTCATATCGATCTGCAAGTAAGCGCAAGTTATCACGCAAGTATCTGCCCATCGCAGCGGCGTTTTCGCATAGTCCATCTTCCTTTATCACCTGGAGTATCTTTGTGCAGCGAACCATATCGACCAGATTACCGCCCCAGGTGGAGTTTATTCTTGATGATACCGTAAACACATTGTTTTCTATTTCATCAACCTTATTGCCAACTAAAATTCCACAAACTTGCATCTTCTTTCCAAACGCCAGGATATCTGGTCGTGCTTTTTCGCTGTAATGCTGATGACACCAGAATTTTCCAGTTAAGCCAACGCCTGTTTGAACTTCATCGTAAATTAAGAAGGCTTCGTTTTCGTCTGCTATCTCTTTCAATTCGATCAAAAACTCTTCTCTCAAATGGTTGTCGCCTCCTTCAGATTGGATCGGCTCAACGATGATTGCACAGATCTCATCCTTATTATCAATAAAAGCTTGTTTGATCTGACTGATCGATGCAGCTTCTGTTTCAATTGCCAACAGCAAATTTTCATCATTTAGAGGATATCGTACAGTTGGAACTTTGACCCTTGGCCAATCGAATTTGGCAAACCACTTTGTCTTATCAGGCGACGTGTTAGTCAGGCTAAGCGTATAACCGGTTCTACCATGGAAGGCCCTTTCGAAATGGAGCACTTTGAATCCTTTTTCTTCCTTGTATCCTTTCTTGAAGTTTTTCTGGACTTTCCAATCCATTGCAACTTTCAATGCATTCTCAATTGCCAAACCGCCACCCGCAATAAAGAAAGCATGTGGCAAGTAGGAGGGTATACCAATTTTACCGAAGGTCTCAACGAACTCCGCGTACTGCTGGGTATACACATCAGAATTCGATGGGTTTGCCAATGCTGCAGATAACAAATTCTTTTTAAAAACCTCATCATTCATCATCTTCGGGTGGTTGTATCCCAATGGCACTGATGCAAAACAAGTGAAGAAATCCAGCAACTTCCGGTTATATTTCGAGTCATAGATATAACAACCCTGACTTTTTTCTATGTCATAGGTGAGGTCGAAGCCATCTGCTAATATGTGTTTGCTGAGCGCTTCGTTGACTAGTTCCGGTGTTACAGTTAATTCGTACATATCTTCTATATTGGTAATATCAAATGTAATAAAAAGCCCTAAAATAACAAATAAAGGCACTTTTTTATCAGTACCTCCAAATATAGGTTTAAACGGTTTAAACCGTATTTTCAAATATAACTAGAATTTTCTTGCATTTTTCTGAAGAACTTGCTGATCAAAGGTCAGGAACACATCCGCATTTTCTTGCTGGCAGGTTCGGATCAAACAGGGCCCAACCAGGGCTCAAACTGGGCCTAAGCAGGGCCTATACACGGCAAATCGCCCTGTCAACCCCCTGTATAAACCCTGTATAGGGCCAGGCTATAACTGCCGTGTTCCAAACCCAGTAACAAACTATGTGCTTAGTATTGCATTCAGCTTAGCTTGCATGCCCCAAATACCAAGGAGACCACCCGTATGAATGGCCAGGATCTTGGCATCCTTCCGAATGAGATTACGCTCTGCAAGATCTTCGATGGCAAAGAATAGCTTAGCCGTGTAAACAGGGTCAATCAATATGCCCTGAGCTGAAATGAAGCTTGCCATATAGGCAAGCAGTTGCTCGGTTGACTTTGCGTAGCCACCAAAGTGGTAGTCGGTATGTAATACAAGCTGCTCGGTAATTTCTGTAAACTGTGCAATTTCATCTTTGATGAATGCTCCACCCTTTAGTACCGGTACCACATGAATCTGGCTGCTCAATCCGTTTTGTTTGACGCCCTGGAGTAAACCAGCTGCCGTTGTTCCTGTTCCTGCAGCACAGAAGATGTAGTCGAAATCTTTAGGAAGTTCCGCAATCAGCTCTGCACATCCTCGAACTGCTTCCATACTTGCCCCGCCTTCATCAATAAAGTAAGCTGCGGGATCATCACCAAAATGGGCGTCAAAAAGCACCCATTTATTTTTGTACAATTCGCGTTCTGTGAAAATAAGCTTCATGTCAAACAGCCTGCACAACAACAACGTTTCATTGTCTACAGGCTCACCTCTTACGAATGCTGTAGCCTTGAATCCCAATCGTGCAGCTGCGGAAGCGGTTGCCACTAAATGATTCGAATACGCGCCACCAAAAGTAACAAGATGGGTTTTCCCCTTCTCCTTAGCTGCTTCAATGATGTATTTCAGCTTACGCCATTTGTTCCCGGATATATATGGATCGATCATGTCATCCCTTTTAATCCAAAGGTTTGTTAGCGTAGGATGATCCAATTTCTGTAAAGGGCTATGCAGATTCGTAAACATAGGAACAAATATAGGGGGCTTTTCCGGTTTGTCTTCAGGTATTCCTTTTACCTGCCCAAGACCTAATTTCTTTTAATATTGTAATTGTTAAAGGTTAGTTTTGCAAAATGGAAAATACCAACAGTCTGCAGGATTTAGAGGAACAGGATTTATACGAACATTTCAACATCGTTGTAGATAAAGGCCAGTCACTGTTGAGAATAGACAAATTTTTAATGACCCGCGTGGAAAATGCATCACGTAACCGGGTTCAGAATGCCATAGATGCCGGGAATGTGCTCGTAAATCGCAATACGGTAAAATCAAGTTATAAGGTTAAGCCGGCTGATGAAATATCTATCGTGTTTCCACATCCACCTAGAGATACCGAAGTTTACCCCGAAGATATCCCTATAGACATTATTTACGAAGATAAAGACCTTCTTGTGGTTAACAAGCCAGCCGGAATGGTTGTGCATCCAGGTTATAACAATTACCATGGGACCCTAGTCAATGCCCTTGCTTTTCACTTTGAACAGTTGCCGGAGCTACCAGGCAATGAAGGGAGGCCAGGCCTGGTACATCGAATTGACAAAGATACTTCAGGCTTACTGTTGATCAGTAAAAACGAAATTACCATGACCAAGCTTGCTAAGCAGTTTTTTGATCATACGATAACCCGCAAATATCTCGCGCTGGTTTGGGGCGACATAGAGCAGGATGGCACCGTGCAAGGATACATAGGAAGAAGCGCAAAAAACCGAATTATCATGGATGTTTATGATGATGAAGAAAAAGGTAAGTGGTCGGTAACACATTATTCGGTATTGGAGCGTTTAGGATATGTTACGCTGATCAGCTGTCAGCTGGAAACCGGACGTACACACCAAATTCGCGCGCATATGAAGCATATCCACCATCCTTTGTTTAACGATGCCAACTATGGCGGAGATAAGATACTAAAAGGAACAACGTTCACGAAGTACAAGCAGTATGTACAGAATTGCTTCGATCTGTTGCCGAGACAAGCGCTACATGCACAAAGCTTAGGCTTTGTCCATCCAACAACAAAAGAATATATGGAATTTGAAGCACCTCTGCCTGCTGATTTTGATGCAGTGCTTAACAAGTGGAGAAACTATATCGTACAGCTCTAATATTACATGCAGGAATACATTTTATACAATGATGAATTCATTCTGGCCAACCAGCCAGTACTATCCGTGGGAAACCGAGGCTTTAAGTATGGAGATGGATTGTTTGAATCCATGCGCATGTCTAATGGCAAACTGAAGTTTGCAGAACAACATGCAGGCCGGCTAAGTGAGGGCATGAAAGCTTTGAAAATGGACGGCAGCACTTTACTGGATGCCTATTTCCTAAAACAGAAAACTGCTGAGCTGGCAAAAAAGAACAAGTATAAAGGAAATGTACGCTTTAGACTCTCTGTATACCGGGATGCTGAAGGCTTGTATACACCTGAAAATAACAAATCTGGCTATGTACTGGAATCATCGGTACTTAATGAGAGTGATTATCAGCTGAATAAGAAGGGTTTGATCATTGACGTCTATGACGAGCTCGCTAAACCAATAAATAAGCTTTCTAATTACAAGACCAGCAATGCGCTGATCTATGTAATGGCTGGATTGTTTAAAAAGCAGCATCGTTTAGATGATGTTTTTATGCTAAATCAAAACGGCTTCTTATGTGAGAGTATGAGTTCAAATCTCTTTGTGGTATACGATAAACAGATTTATACGCCAGCGCTCTCTGAAGGTTGTGTGGCGGGTGTCATGCGGGAGGTGGTCATGGATCTTGCGAAAAGCAATGACATCTCGATCATTGAGGCGCAACTTAATCCAGAGGTATTGAAAGAAGCCGAGGAGGTTTTTGTAAGTAACGCGGTTGGGGGAATTCGATGGGTTATGGGCTATGGCCGCAAGCGCTACTTCAATGAAAATGCAAAAATGCTAAGTTCCTTGTTAAACGCAGCTAACTAAACTAAAGCCGCATGCCCCTTAAGAATTCTTCGATTTGCATGCGTTTTTTGCCTTCAAACTGGATATCTGTTAATTTTAGGTAACCATCCTGGGCAGCAAATTGCAAGAAAGTTTTACCGTCGGTCTGGTACGTTCCTGCCGCTTCAGCTGGTTGTTTCCGTACTAAGATTGCTTTAAAGACCTTTATGTTTTTACCCTGAAGTGTTGTGAATGCGGTTGGGTAGGGACTTAAACCCCTGATCAGATTATACACTTGCTGTGCAGGCTGGGTCCAGTTGATTTCGCAAAACTCCTTAAAGATCTTCGGTGCATGTTTTAGATCGTCTGATTGCCTTTGGGGTTGTTCTGTGTAGTTTCCATCTTGAACAGCTTGGATCGTTTTTACCAGCAGTTGAGCTCCGGTTTCCATCAGCTTATTGTGCAGTTCTCCTGCAGTTTCATCCGGGCCAATATCAACTTGCTCCGAAAAGATAACATCCCCTGTGTCAATTTCATGTTTCAGGAAAAAAGTAGTTACCCCACTCACAGTTTCGCCATTGATGATTGCATGGTTAATTGGGGCAGCACCTCTGTAGTTTGGCAACAACGAAGCATGAAGATTGATAGTGCCATGTGTTGGCATATTCCAGACCAGCTCGGGCAGCATACGAAAGGCTACGACCACTTGGATGTCGGCCCGAAAGGAACGAAGTTGCTCAATAAATTCCGGATCCTTAAGTTTAAGTGGCTGCAGCACAGGGAGGTTTCTTTCAATAGCAAATTTCTTAACAGCACTTTCATTCATTTTCTGACCTCGACCTGCAGGTTTATCAGCTGCGGTAACGACGGCTACTACGTCAAGCCTCGCTGCCAATAAGGCATTTAAAGATGCTACTGCGAAATCGGGGGTGCCCATGAAAACTATTCTCATCATCCTGTGTTTTAAGACAAAATAACTAAAAATTTAACGGATTATCTCCAATTGTATATGGTCCAGACTGAGGAAGAGATTAAATTAAGCGGCTTGGTGTACGTTACGGACCGATTGCCAGGTATTTACAGAAAAGGTAATCCAGGAGATTTTTATTATGAAGATAAAAGTGGAAATCTGATTACGGATGAGAAACAGCTGGAGCGAATCCGCGCTCTGGTGCTTCCTCCGGCCTGGACGAACGTCTGGATCGCGAAAAATAAAAATGCGCATTTGCAGGCAACCGGCGTTGATACTGCTGGCAGAAAACAATACCGGTATCATCCGAAATGGACATCCCGACGTTCTGACAGTAAATACTTCAGGCTCCTTGAATTTGGGAAAGCCTTACCGGAAGCAAGGAAGAAAATAGAAAAAGACTTGAAGAGGAAGGAGCTTGACGAACGGAAGGTGCTGGCGATTTGTGTTCAGGTCATGCAGAAAACTCTCATCCGCGTCGGCAACGAGACATACAAGGAACTCTACGGCAGTTTTGGTTTAAGTACCTTAAGGGACAAGCATGCCAAGTTTGATGGGGACAAGGTAACGCTCAGCTTCGTTGGTAAGAAAGGAGTAAAGCATGATCTTACCCTGAACGACAAGTCTCTTGCTCAAATGGTGAGAAAGTGTCAAGAGATCCCGGGGCAGGAATTGTTTCAATATTATACTGAAGGGAAAGAACACAAATCTGTGGACTCGGGAAAGATTAACAATTACATCAGGGAAATCACCGGTAGTGATTTTACCGCCAAAGACTTTCGGACCTGGGGTGGGACCTTAGAGGCTTTAAGGCAACTCGCGCTCTGCGGCGTTGACCCCACACAGGACATTAAAAAGAAGAAAGTGGTTGTTCAGGTGCTCGATTGCGTAGCCTCTAAACTTGGCAATACCAGGGCTGTGTGTAAAAGTTCTTACGTTTACCCACTACTTCTTGAGGCTTTTGAAAACGACCAATTGGGTAAATACCTAAAGAAAATACACAAGGAAAGGCCACACACTATGGCGGCAATGGAAAACGATGAGAAAGTTTTGATGGCCTTCTTAAAGCAGGCTCAAAAAGACGTTAAGAAGAAGGTGGGGTTTTAATTGGATTAACCGGCTGCTCCGAATTCTCCTTGCTTTTCGCTACATCTTTGAAGTCGGCCTCTTCTCTGGTGTATTCTTCATCTTCAGGCTGTCTTACGGCATGTTCTCCTGAAGGGACCTTTCCTTTTGGAGCTTCCTCTTGGAAATTACTGCTTGGCCTTTCATTCTTTTCTTTATCTACGCTGTTCATAGTCTATGTTTTTAATTTTTCAACCTGGCTTCTTGGAAACTGCCTATTAAGGGTAAAGCAGGTATTTCTTTCTCATCTTTTTGTAGGCCCCCAAGCCGGGTTCCCAGCTTGCCCGAATTTCATTTTCCGACTTGCCTGCAATGATCTGCTGTTTGAGGTTAGTAGAGCCTGCAAGTTTATCAAAGTTCCCCATTTGCTTGCTCAGCTTATTATTGAAGAAATCTGCCTTGTTTGGATATGCATTGTACAGCTCAATAAGCCATTTAATATTTAACGTTTTTTCTTGTCTAATGTTTGAAATATTGTATGCACGAAGATCTAGGCCGTAACATGGCGTGTCTTGGTGCAAAGGTGTTTCTGCCATTCCTTTAATGCTTTTTGGCGTAAAAGAAAACGTGTATTTGCCCTTTAAGGCTGGTGCACCAAGCACGGTAAAGGGGAACTGTGTACCGCGACCCTGACTTAGGATCGTACCTTCAAATAGACATAACGTTGGATAAAGGAGAATAGATTGTGCCGTGTTCAGATTCGGTGAAGGTTTTACAGGTAGTACATAAGGCATGCTGTGGTCGTAATTGGCCGCCTTTATAATCTTAATCTTGCACTGTACTTTGTTTTTTAGCCAGCCTTCGCCGTTTAACATTTGGGCGTATTCAGCGACCGTCAATCCATGTACAATTGGAATGGCTTGCAAGCCAATGCCAGACACCAACTTTGGGTCTAGAATGGGCCCGTCAACATAAAATCCATTGGGGTTGGGGCGGTCAAGTATTAAAAGCTGTTTGTTGTTCTCCGCACAGGCTTCCATCACATGTTGTAGCGTGTTAATATAGGTGTAAAAGCGAACGCCTACATCCTGTATATCGAAAACCATAATATCTATATCTTGAAGATCTTCTGCGGTTGGCTTTTCGTACTTGCCATATAATGACACGGCCTTAATTCCGGTCTTTTCGTCTATGGCATCATTCACCGTTGCGCCAGCGCTTGCATTACCCCTAAATCCATGCTCCGGGCCAAAGATCTTTACAATCTGCACACCTGCTTTCAAGAGGCTGTCTACCGAAGTTTGCTTGCCAATTATAGAGGTTGGATTTACAACCATTCCAACTCTTTTACCTTGGAGAAGGGGAAGGTAAAGTTCAGTTTGTTCAGCACCAGTACGCAGCGCCTTGCTCGGTTCTGAAATACTTCCTGAGATTCTCGACGTATCTGAACTCAATGGATCAACCTGTTTCTTTTCAGGTGTATTGCCGCAAGTCTGCAAAGTCGCAGTAAGGAAGCTTAGGTTTAGCAGGATTAAAAAGCTTGCATTCATGAATTTACTTTTTTCAAATCTAATAAAAATGCAGCATCAATTACACATCGTAGCTGTGTTGTGGCTGCTGCATTTTGTTCAATAAAAAAGTCGCTTTCTAAACTTTTCAAGCTGGAAAGGAACGTTTAGTATTAAATTACAATCCCTTAGCTGCTTTCTTGCTGACTTTCTTTTCTTTAACCTCGGCGAGGTCTGGTGCCTTATGTACGGCAAGAATACTTTCAATGGTTACTTTGTTTGTTTGGTAATCGTTACTGATTTTTTCCCAATGATCTAGCTGTTCTTGATTTTTACTAATTTCAGCTCTGATGGTTTCAATCTTGTTGGCGATGGTTTGTTCAATTGTTGGTGCAGGTGTTGCTTTTTGGCGTGCCATAGTTTTTTATATTAGTTTTATTTGCTCTGATTATCCGTGTTTGTTCATATTAATATACGCAATATTAATTGCTTCATTCATCTAATATTTGCAGCAAAAAAGCGTAAGATTTCAATGAAAGCCGGGGATCAAAAATGCCCTACAGATATATGATTTAAACGTGTTCTTTACGGATCTCATGAGATTAAGAGCGTCCCGAACATAATTATTCACACGTTTTGTCATAACTGTGTATAGGATCTGTAATTGGAATAATAATTGCATTTTTACGGCGACGGAAATCGGCAGTTCTTTTTAGAACCGTTAACAACTTTCCTGCGATTTTATCCAAGAAGAATTTGAACACAGAATACTTTATTGCCCAGCGCATTGCCATTAAGTCAGAAAGAACTTTCTCTAAATTGATTGTTCGCATAGCCATTTCAGGCGTCATGCTGAGTCTTGCGGTTATGATGCTTTCCATTGCAATAATAAAAGGCTTTAAGACAGAAATTCAACAAAAAGTTAGAGGCTATGTGGGAGATATCCGGATATATAAGCTTGATTTAAATAATTCTTTTGAACTTTCGCCATTCATTCCCGAAGCTAAGACCTATGCTGATCTGAAGAAAAATAAAAACATCGTATACTTTCAGCCTTACGCTACAAAGCCTGCGATAATTTCGGCTAATGATGAGGTAGAAGGAATCAACTTTAAAGGTGTGGATAAAACCTACAATTGGGATTATATTAAGCAACACTTGGTAAGTGGTACAACGATAAACTTTGATGATCCAAAGAAAAGTGGGACTCAAATCTTAATATCTCAGTATACGGCGAGCAGACTGAAGTTGAAAACTGGCGACGACTTCATCATGCATTTTCTAATGCAGGCGGCGAATGAGGCACCGCGTAAACGAAAATTCAAGATTGTAGGCGTTTATAACATTGGTGTTGATGAGGTAGATAAAAGTTTTGTGCTTGGTGACCTAAGCATCATCAGGCGTCTAAATAAGTGGTCGCCACAGGAAATAGGGGGCATAGAAATTAAGATCAAGGATTTCTCAAAGCTTACCAGCGTTTCAGATGATCTGTATAAGAATTTAGAATTGAAGCTTAAAGCAGAGACTGTGGTCGATTACTTTCCGAATATTTTTACCTGGCTATCTTTGTTGGATGTGAATACGAAAGTGTTATTGATTTTAATGATGATCGTTGGTGTTATCAACATGGTGACCGCTCTTTTGATCATGATCCTTGAACGGACTAACATGATCGGGATGCTGAAAGCATTTGGAATGACAAATTTGAACATGATGAAGGTGTTCCTATACAATGCCTTGTATTTGGTCGGCTTCGGATTATTGTTGGGAAATATATTGGGACTCGGCCTGGGCTTTATTCAGAAGATCACGCACGTTTTTAAGTTGGAGCAAGGCTCGTATTACCTGTCTTACGTTCCCATCGAATTCCACTTTTCAGATATCTTCTTGTTAAATATCATCACGATGTTTATCTGTTTAATCGTGTTGATTTTGCCTTCTTTATTGGTTAGTCAGATCTCCCCTTTAAAAGCTATACGTTTTAAGTAAGCGGAGCTTGTACTTTCTTAGTGCCGCACTTACGTCAAGCTTTGGCATTGATAAGACATATATCCGTGTGCCGAATTCCCTGGCGAATCTGTTTTCAATGCTGCCGGTAAGCTTGATGTTCTTAAACAATCGCTTTTCGTTGACCAGTAATTCTGATGGCTCTTCAACTTCCTTTACTGAAATAATTGTGGTTATCGTATGGTCAAGTTTTATCCAATTCAAGTAGTCTGCATTGAACGATGTTGCTCTCAGACCAGGAATCTTTGTGTAATAATTTATCGCACCCGCTTCACCATAGTTATCACATAGGATAAGCATGTGCTTTTTATCCTTTACTTTGGAATAAGCCAGGTCGACTTTGTGCGCCAATTCTTCCCAGCCGAGCATATCGGCAAAGTCTTGATCTAAAGGGTGTTGTTTTCCATCCTCCCAGGTGTGCATGTTTCCAGAGGAAGCTGCCATGCTTTCTAACTTTTGAGGAGGGTACACCGGAAATGCACGCTTGATAATTGGAACGAAAAGGAAAATAGGGATCAGAATTGCAACTTTGCGCAAATGGAATCTCCATCCCTTATTCAAGATTTTCTCTAGATATACCGAACCAAATGCTAGGAGCACAGGATAGAGGCCAATTGCATAATAAGTCTTTGCCTTTAAGAACACAAACAGCAAAATTGTCAGAATGTAGGAGTATAATACAAAGCGGTATTTGCTGAAAGGCGGGTATTTGAAAAATGAGGTAAACGCGGCGAAAAGCACAAACACAGACCCGATAAAGAATAGAAATTGTTCTTTGATAAAATCTAAACGTTTGACGTTTACAAGCTGAGTCTCTGCCAGTTCCTTCATGTGATGGATTACCGGGAACTGGTTTTGCTGTTGCCACATCAGATTTGGTAAAATCAAAATGAAGGCAAGTATTACAGCGATATAAACGTCTTTTTTTAAGAATATCCGTCGGTTTTCAGTTAACAACAAAGCCGGAAGTAGACTTGCTCCAAGGAATAAAATGTTGTATTTGTTTAAAAATCCAATTGCAAATACGATTCCAGTGCTCCAGATCCATAGCTTGTCTTTTGTATCCAAATATCTAAGTAAACAAAGATATACAAGTGTCCAGCTGAGGATGTCATAAGAGTTTGGTTGGTAAAGAATGTTGATACGGGTTACCACTGAAAAAGTAACGGCTGTCGCGGATAGAAGCAGCGCAAACAGTCCTCCTTTAAGATCTTTTACAAGCCTCCAAACTGCCCATGTTGTTAACGCCCCGAACAAAGCAGGAAAAAACTTTACCCAGAATATCGAATTCCCCAACTGAAGAATCAGGTAGGACACTAAGCCCGTAAATGGGGGTACAGAGGTATAGCCCCAGGCCAAATGCCTGCCAAGATCTAGATGTAGATACTCGTCGCGTTGCAGCTCATATACTGGATGAACTAATGTATAAGAAAGGACAAATTTGGCGATTATAAAAAATGCAAGAAGGAGCGTTTCTTTTTTTGCTTTCAACGTATTATGCGTTTTTCTAGAGTAAACATATACAATGTTAACTGCTTTAACCTCCTGCAATGCCTTTATCCTTAGCTTAATTTTGTAAATTTGCTCCGATTACATTAAAATAAGAGAAGCGTGTCGCTAGATAAATTAAAACTCAGTAAATCATTGGTCATAGCTATGACTGATGCAGGATATTTAACACCAAAAGAAATACAGTTGAAAGCGATGTCCAGGATTCTTGGCGGGCAAGATATTATTGCTGTCGCACCAGAGAAGTCTGGTAAGACAACAACCTATGTTCTGGGTGTGCTGATGCGTTTAAAATACACAAAAGACGATGCGCCGAAAGTCTTGATCTTGGTTGCCGACGCGGACCGTGCTGTCGCTGTAATTGATCAGTTTGTTTCCTTAAGCAAAAATCGGAGTCTCAACATTACTGGTTTATATGGTACAGGGGGGTTGGACGCTGAAGTAAGTGAACTTGCTTTAGGTGTAGATATCGTTGTGGCTACGCCGACGCGTGCACGTGCCGTATACCTGAAGTTGGGGTTAAATTTAAGTAAACTGCAGACCTTTATCGTGGATGATGCGGCTTTGATTGTAAAGCAGGGTATGCAATTGCCGGTTGTAGAACTTGCAAGGAGTGCAGGGAAATGTCAGCATCTGGTATTCACCGAAGTGGCACACGAAAAGCTGTACAAAATGATCGATCCCTTTATGAACTTCCCAACATTAATAGAAGTGGAGGAGTTTGCAGATTCGACAACTGAGGTGGTAACACAATTGCTTTATCAGGTGCCGAACTACAAAACAAAAGTACATCTACTGCATACGCTGTTAAGGGATGATGAAGTTTTTGACAAGGTTGTTGTCTTTGTTAACACCCGACTTACTGCTCAAAAACTTTGCAAAAGCATAGCGACTGAGAAGGAAGGGGAGTACTCGATGCTTAGGCCTTTGCATTTTGATGAAGTTGGATTTGATGAGTTTGAAGACTTTAAGAATGCAGCTGAAGCCAGGGTCCTTGTTGTTGCGAACGAGGGTACAGAGCGCTTGGACCTAAAAGGCATACCTTTTATATTTCATTTTGAATTGCCTGAAGAAAAAGAAGTCTTCTTAAGCCGTATTGTGAAAGATAAAGATGCATCAGAAGATGTTGTATCTATTACTTTCTCAACAGATCTGGAATTGCTGCAGGTGAAAAAGATTGAACAATCCATTGGTCATAAAATGGAAGTCATGGAATGGCCTGAGGAAATCACTATAGAAAAGCCAGCTAAAAAAGGCAACAACAAAAACTCCATTGTTAATGATAATGGTTCAGAGCCTGCAGGCGGGGGTGCCTTCCATGAGAAAAAAGAAAGCAACTCCAAGAACCACAATTACGGCATTGGGCAAAAGGCAAAGATGACCATGAAAAGGAAGCATAGCTAAAGCTTTTTAGCTTCATTCCAATATACATCCATTTCTCCCAAGGTCATATCCCGGAGTGGCTTACCATTTTGCCTGGCCTTTTCCTCCAGGTATTGGAAGCGTTTTATGAATTTTCTGTTCGTCTTTTCGAGTGCATTTTCTGGATTGATGTTGATGAAACGTGCGTAGTTTATCAAAGAGAATAAAAGATCTCCAAACTCTGCTTCCGCTTTGTCAACATCAATTGCACTATTTTCAAGCACATTAAACTCTTCTTTAAATTCCTGAAGTTCCTCTTCTACCTTCTCCCAAACTTGTTCCTTGTGTTCCCAATCAAAACCTACACCTCTGGCTTTTTCCTGGATCCTAGCCGCTTTAACCAAGGCAGGTAAGGATACTGGAACACCACCTAAAACAGATTTATTGCCTTCTTTAAGTTTAATCTGCTCCCAATTTCTTTTCACATCCTCATCTGTTTCCACGATCACGTCTGAATATATGTGCGGGTGGCGGTTGATGAGTTTGTCACATACCCCATTCAGAACATCAAGGATATCGAACTCGCCTTGTTCTTCGGCAATTTTTGCGTAAAACACCAAGTGCATCATCACATCGCCAAGTTCTTTTTTCACTTCCTGAATATCACCGTCCATGATCGAATCTGATAACTCATAGGTCTCCTCGATGGTGAGGTGACGGAGTGTTTCCATGGTTTGCTTTTTGTCCCAGGGACATTCAGCGCGTAAGGTGTTTAAAACCGTCAATAGCCTTAAAAATCCTGAAGATGGGTCTGTAGCGGTCTGTGGGGGTATGAAGTTAGGCATAGGATCTTTTGTAAGCCGCAAATTTAGCTTTTATCTCTCCGGCTTCTTACTTTAATTCTCCTTTTTCCAATCACTTGCCTCATCTAGAATACGGATGTCTTCTGTACTTAACTTTAAAGCTGCAGCCTCCCTTAAAGCTTCAAGTTGTATGGTGTTGGTAACACTAGCTATTGGCGCGGTGATGGAGGGTCTGTCAATTAGCCAGGAAATGGCCAGGCTGGCCGGGTTAGTGTTGTGTTGCTCAGACAGTTCATCCAATGCTTTTAGGATCTTAAAGCCTTTATCATTCAAATATGCCTTTATCCCGCCGCCTCTCGGACTCTTGTTCAGGTCGGCTTCAGAACGGTATTTGCCAGTTAGAAACCCGCTTGCCAGGGCAAAGTAGTTAATTACACCCAATTGATTATCTATGATCAACTGTTCATATTGCTGCTCATACTTCTCTCGGTTATACAGATTGTACTCTGGCTGATATACCTGGTATTTGGGCAGGTTATTCCGCTGACTTGCTTCCAGTGATTCCTTAAGCCGTTCGGCTGAAAAGTTAGAGGCACCGATACAGCGCACTTTCCCAGCTTTAATCAATTGATCATAAGCAGAAAGCGTTTCCTCGATGGGGGTTTCCAGGTCGTCGAAATGAGAAAAGTATAGATCTATATAGTCGGTCTGGAGCCGTTTAAGCGAGGCCTCTACTTCGGTTACAATGTAGTCTTTGGAGAGGCCTTTTCTGCCACTCCCCATATCACCACCTACCTTTGTTGATATAATCACCTGGTCGCGGTTTTCACGAGTTTTCATCCAATTACCGATGATCGTTTCAGACTCGCCTCCCTGATTTCCTGGATGCCATTTCGAATACACATCAGCGGTATCAATTAAGTTGAAGCCGTCGGCAGTAAATTGATCAAGAATATTAAATGACGTCTGGTCTTCGATCGTCCATCCAAAAACGTTACCACCAAATGCGATTGGCGCAACTTCCAAATCCGAGTTTCCTAATCTTCTTTTTTCCATAACATAAGTTGGTAAGTTTCCGGTAAGCTGTAGTATTCAGAGATTAACAATGCGCAGAGGGAGCTGTTTTTTTCTGCTGATCTTTTTACAATTCAGGAAGGCGCGGTTTCAGGCTTAGATGCTGTCTTTACCTGGAGTTACTTAAGTACTGAAGTGCAGCATCGAGGATTACATCTTGAGTTCCTGAGCTTTTTTGCTTTTGCATGTCGACTTGTATTGCCGGCTTATATAGCTCTCTGGGTTGGCCATTGACGTGGTAAAGGCGTTCTGTAGGGATGTTGAATCCTATTTTGGTATTCGGCATGGTAAAACTATAAACAGCACCGTTCAACCCTGCCATCGTGGTTCCGATTATTGTGGCCCGTTTCATCCCGTCAAAGGCGATGGTAATGCCTTCGGCAACACTTCCCGTCCAATGATCACAAAGCACCACGACAGGTTTGGTGTACGTTTTTCCACGTGGGGAAACGATCTCTACCCAGCTTCGTTTAACACCGGTCTCTTTTTCTTCAGCGAAGTATTCGTGTTTTTGGTAAAACTGTTCCTTACTGATGAACCGGCCCAGTATGGCACGTGCAACGGTTGTATTGCCACCGCTTGGTGTCTCCCGCAAGTCAATGATCAAGGATTTTGTATTCATCATTCCATTCAGTACACCATCGAACAGCGCAATAATTGCATCATCACCTAAGTAATTGTTGATTTTGATGTAGCCGGTTTGACCATAGACTGAATGCTCAATTTTCTCGCCATAGTTTATATGCTCTAGCATCGTGCTGACGCGGTCGGGGTAATACTCTTGGATCATGCTGCCCTTCTTTAGCGTAAGCTTCCGGGGGCTGAGGTGATCACCAGCTAAGCTGAGCCTAAGTGCAAAGCTTTTCGACGCACTATTCTGGGTATGCCCAAGAAAAGGTTGAATAGCGCTATTTACAGGAATTCCGTTTATGGCAATTACCTCCATCCCAGTGGTTATGCCTGCCTTTTGCGCGCCAAAGTCCCTGCGTAATTCAGTAATTAGAGGTTTGTCATTTGCATATTCTGCCCAGATGTCCGTTCCGGTTGGAACCATGCGTCTGGACTGAGGCATATTGGCGCCTAGCGAACAATGGTGATCATATACCTCGTATATAACTTGCTCCATTAAGGAAATAAAGGAATTCTTTGAACTTACCGTATCAAACTTTGGTGCATATATTTCCCGCACTTTATTCCAATCAACCTGCTTCTTATCAAAGTAACAGTATTGACTATTCATCGTTTCCCAGAAATAACTGAAATCTTCTTTGTACTGCTGCGGTGTGAGTTTTTGCGCCAATACGCATTCGCCACTCAGTAAAAGGCAGAAAAAAAAAAGCGTTTTCATGGGAGCTAAATTTAGTCGAGAAATAGAAAAGCAACAAAGTCATCATAAATTTCCCAATTAAAAAGTAATTTAATGGGGATATAGATGCACCAATATGAAAACTCGCAAAAACATCCCATTCATCCTTAGGCCTTCTTGCCTTGGATTATTAGTTTCTTTGTTAATCCTGTTTACAGCTTTTTCCAATGAAGTCAAGGCTCAGCAGTCAGGCTTTAATGGCTTGGACATGAATATGGGAAACTTGTCACGTTTGTCGGATGCGAAGACCAGATCAATTAGCCCAGAGAATCTTAATGGAGAGAAGGGGAAAGGTGGCATGGCTGATCCCGTAAAAAATAAAGGGCATCGGAATGTGGCAAATGCCGCGAGTCAGGCCAGAGATCTTGGAATAGGCTGGAAGGTGAATCCATACATCATTATCAATTCTGGGGAAACAATAACGATCGCAGAAATTGAGGGCTCGGGTGCTATACAGCACATCTGGATGACACCAACTGGCAATTGGAATTTTACCATTATCCGCTTCTATTGGGATGACGAGAAAACACCTTCTGTAGAGTCACCGGTGGGCCCTTTCTTTGGAATGGGCTGGGGTGAATATGCGCAACTGAACTCCTTGGCAATGACCGTAAATCCCGGAAGTGCTTTCAACAGCTATTGGAAAATGCCCTTCCGGAGAAAATGTCGGATCACCATGGAAAACTTAGACGAAAAGCCAATGAATCTATACTATCAAGTTGACTATACACTTACAACTGTGCCCGAAGATGAAGGTTATTTCCATGCACAGTATAGGCGAAGCAAGCCAAATACGAGCTCTCTGCATACCATTCTTGACGGAGTTAAAGGAAAAGGGCAATATGTAGGAACGTATATGGGAATCGGAGTAAAC
>JAQBOT010000187.1 GCA_028287885.1 Pedobacter sp. | reverse complement strand
GCGGCGATTGCAGGCCGTGTGGCTCAGCAGGTTTCCATCAACAACAGCACTAGCGTTAATTGCTAAATAATTAGTAATTTTATATTTTAAATCAAGCAATAATGAGTCTATCCGAACAAGTAGAGGAGGCATTACAAAGCATCCGTCCGTATTTAATTGCAGACGGCGGTGATGTTGCCATAGAAGAGATTACGGCAGATAATGTTGTGAGGTTGAAGTTACTTGGCAACTGCGGCTCGTGTAAAATGAGCTTCATGACCATGAAGGCAGGCATTGAGCAAGCGATTATGAAGGCTGTTCCTGCCATTACTGCCGTTCAGGCTATTAATCTGGCAGAACCCGCCTAATGTTTTAACACATTTTAACCTTACAACCTCTTAAATCAAAGTACTTTTGTAAGATGAAGTATATTCTTTCCCTCGTTTTGTGTCTGATTACCTTCGGCGTATTTGCACAGCAAAATGCTGCGGAGAAGAAGCTGATTCAATTATCTGGTATAATCACCGATGTGGATAGCAATAGGGTTGTGCCGTACGTCACCATCACCAATATCTCCAACAACAATCAAAAATACGCTGCGAACTACAAGGGATATTACTCTTTTATAGCCCATCCGGGCGACGTCCTGCAGTATACAGCAGTTGGCTTTACCAAGCTGGAAATTACCATACCCACAAACATCACAGAAGATAAGTTTACCCAGATGGTGAAAATGAAGTCTGAAATCATTTACCTGTCAACGGTACATGTTTCGCCCTGGGCCACCGTAGAAGAGTTTACCAAAGACTTCCTTGCCATGAAAGTTGCAGATGATGATTATGAGATTGCAAGAAAGAACCTGTCCAGGCAGAGCATCAATGGTATGGTGCAAAGCCTTTCTCATGACGCTGGTGAGATCTCTGGCGTCAACTGGCGTTTGAACCATGATCGTGCTTTAAACAAGAACATGGTACAAACAAACCCGCTATTAAATCCTTTTGCCTGGGGTAAATTGATGCAGCAAATCCTGAACGGAGATAAAAGCCGTCAGGAAGACAACTAACGCCTTTTGCTCTGCTGCGGGAAACGCATTTTGTAATCTGTATGGATTTTTCCTTTGGAAATTGAATCTAGTTTAGACTTAAGCATCCGCTTACGCAAAATCCCTAAAGTATCCGTAAAAAGCTTTCCTTCAATATGGTCATATTCATGCTGTATTACGCGTGCCGGCATGCCGGTAACTTCTTCCTCATGTAGTACAAAGTTCTCATCGTAGTATTTAACGCGGATGTTTGGCTTACGGAACACATCTTCCCTTACATCCGGAATGCTCAGGCAACCTTCATTGAAGGCCCAGGGTTCGCCAGTTTCTTCTACAATTTTTGCGTTAATAAAAACTTTCTTATAGCCTGCTTTGCCATCCTCGTCAGCACCAGTATCAACAATAAACAAGCGTATTGGTAAATTTACCTGAGGGGCTGCTAATCCTACACCACTAGCCGCATACATCGTATCAAACATATTTGCAATCAGTTGCTGTAAGTTCGGGTAGCTTTCATCTATTTCAGGGCAAACTTTCCTTAAAACCGGATCGCCATAAGCCACAATAGGTAGTTTCATTTAGAATATTTTATAAATTGTACGTGTATCGAATTGAATATAAGTGCAAAAATACGAATATTAGGCCAAAGGATAAAAGGTTAAGGCGCTTAGATTCTTTTCATCAAGCATCTCGTTCGCAATATCGGCCATCTCCGAAGTCTTAACTGCCTGTATTTTCCTGAACACGGTTTGCAGATCATCAATGCTGTCGTAGTCCAGCAAACTCTTAGCCATAGAGATAATCAGACCGATCCGGTTTTCTTCGCCAAGGGCAATTTGTCCGATGAATTTGTTTTTTGCCTTTTGAAGCTGATTCTCAGTTAGGGGACTTGCCTTCAGCTTATTAAACTCTTTATAAATCAGCTTAAGCGCCTTTTCGGTTTTCTCTTTATCTGTACCGAAGTACAAGGTAAAAATTCCTGTATCACTCAAAGGACTATAGCCAGTTTCGATCGTGTAGGCTATGCCATACTTTTCCCGTATCTGCAGGTTCAGGATAGAGCTCATGCCCGTTCCTCCAAGCAAATTATTCAGCAGCAGTAAACCTGTTTTAAATGGATGGTGCAAAGAGTAAGCTTGCATTCCAAGCACAACGTGTGCCTGTGAAATGGGTTTGTTCGATACAATGTTTACCACCGGCGCTTTCTCAGGTACGATACGGGAATGGGTGTGGTTGTTTGTCGGTATGCCTTCGTAATGCTTCGCGCCAATGCGGATCAGTTTATCCAGCGAGTAGTTTCCTAATACGGCAATCACCATTTTATCGGTGTGGTAATTTTTGCTAATGAAGTTGCTGATGTCTTCTTTGCTTAGCTTGCCAACGGATTCCGTGCTGCCAAGAATATTATGGCCGAGGGGGTGATTTGCAAATACCAAATCCTCAAAATCGTCATAGATGGCTTCTTCCGGTTGGTCCAGATAGGAGGCAATCTCATCCAAAATCACGCTTTTCTCCTTTTCAAGCTCCTCTTCCGGAAAGGTGGAATGAAAAACAATGTCATTAAACAACTCTAAAGTTCTTTCGAGATATGGGTTCAAGAACGATGCATGTATACAGGTATATTCCTTTGTTGTATATGCATTCAAGTCAGCGCCTACACTTTCCAGGCGGTTTAAGATCTGGTTGGTGCTTCTTTTTTCCGTTCGCTTGAATATAAGGTGCTCTATAAAGTGAGCTAAACCAGATTCCTCTTCAGATTCATCTCTTGATCCGCTATTAACCAGAATGCAGGCGTGTGAAATTGCAGAGGCAGATGGCACGTGCAGTAATCGGATGCCATTGGCTAGGGTGTGAACGTTGTACTCCATTAATGTCCAAAGATAGGCATATTGGCCGTCATATTCAGCCATGTTTCAGGGTCAAATCCCTGTCATAATGGCAATATTCGAGATTGGAACACCCCTTGTTAATGTGTTATCAACATTAAAACAATTTACTTTTTATGAGCATAGAAGAAAAAGGAAATATCTCCATACACACCGAGAACATTTTTCCGATCATTAAGAAATTCCTGTATTCAGACAATGAAATCTTTTTGCGTGAGCTGGTTTCGAATGCAGTAGATGCGGTTCAAAAAATTAAACGTTTAGCGGCACTCGGACAGTACAACGGCGAGTTGGGTAACCCACTTGTTGAAGTTGCGCTTGATGAAGAGAAAAAGACCATCACCATAACCGATAACGGTTTAGGTATGACAGCAGAAGAGATCAAAAAATACATCAACCAAGTTGCTTTTTCTGGTGCAAGTGAATTTGTAGAGAAGTTTAAAGATGCTAAGGATGCAAACGAGATCATCGGTAAATTCGGTCTTGGGTTCTATTCAGCCTTCATGGTTTCAGATTTAGTAGAAATTCAAACCTTATCTTATCAGGAAGGTGCTGAACCTGCAAAGTGGGTATGTGATGGAAGTACAACCTATGAGATCAGCGAAGGCAATCGTACAACACGCGGTACTTCAATAATCTTACACATCAACCCAGAGTCTGAAGAGTTTCTAAGCAAACATAAGTTAGAAGAGATCCTTGATAAATATGGCAAGTTCCTACCGGTTCCAATTAAATTCGGAACGGAAACAACTGAGGAGCCAGACGGAGAGGATGAAGAAGGTAAGCCTAAAACAAAGTCTGTAGAAGTTGATAAAATCATCAATACGACCAATCCGATCTGGACAAAAACACCTGCGGATTTGTCAGATCAGGATTACCTGGATTTTTACAAGCAATTGTATCCTTTCTCCGAGGATCCTTTGTTCTGGATTCACCTTAATGTAGACTACCCCTTCAACCTAACCGGTGTCTTGTATTTCCCTAAGGTGAAAAACGACTTCGATATGCAACGCAATAAGATCAAGTTGTATTCACGTCAGGTATTCATTACCGACGAAGTAAAAGATATCGTTCCAGAAT
>JAQBOT010000152.1 GCA_028287885.1 Pedobacter sp. | reverse complement strand
CTTTAGCCAATGAACATTTTAAAATTCGGTGGTACCTCCGTAGGCTCAGCTGCCAGCATCCATGCTTTGATGGATATCCTTAAAGCCACACAAGAAAAGGAAAATTCTATCGTAGTAATTTCTGCATTCGGCGGTGTAACAAACCAGCTGATCGAAATGGCCGAAAGTGCTTGTAGTGTGCAATCCTACACCGAACAGCTCAAGGAAATGGAGAGCAGGCATTACGATGTCGTACGCACATTGCTACCCGCAGTTGCTCAGAATCCTGTATTTAGTAAATTAAAGATCTATTTTAACGAACTGGAAGATGTCCTGCAGTCTGTGGGAACGCTAAAGGAACTCAGCAAACAAACCCGCGACCTGATTTTAAGCTACGGCGAGCGTTGTGCTACCTTGACCATAAGTCATATTGCCAAGCAATACTTTCCGAATGCAGTCGCTGTTGATGGTTCTGCCTTAATAAAAACTGATAGTAACTTCGGACAAGCGAAAGTAAATACGCCGCTTACTGAAAAGCTGATCCAAGAGTTTTACCTTGAACATAAAGATAGCCTGCTATTTGTAACAGGCTTTATCTCCAGCAATGAGGAAGGAAGGATTACAACACTTGGTCGGGGAGGAAGTGATTACACGGCTTCCATCTGGGGTTCTGCATTAGATGTTTCTGAAATCCAGATCTGGACCGACGTGAATGGCATGCTTACTGCCGATCCGCGGATGGTAGAGAAGGCATTTTCTTTACCCGAACTGAGCTATACCGAAGCCATGGAACTTTCTTATTTTGGCGCAAAAGTGATCTATCCGCCTACCATGGCGCCTGCTTTTGCAAAGAAGATCCCAATTGTTATCAAAAACACTTTTAATGTAGCTTTCGAAGGAACGTATATCCGTCATGATGTTCAGCCATCCAAGCTGCCCATTAAAGGTATTTCCTCCATCAATGACATCAGCATCCTTAACCTTTCCGGGAGTGGGATGGTAGGTAAAGCAGGCTTTAGCGGTCGCTTATTTTCTCTCCTTTCCCGTGAGCAGATTAACGTCGTGCTGATCACACAATCTTCTTCAGAGCATAGCATCACCTTCGCCGTTAAGCCAAATGATTCTGTGCATGCCTTAAACTTGATCTATAAAGAGTTTGAATTGGAACTGCAGACCAAAAAAATCGACTACCCGGAAGTGGAGAGTGGGTTGTCTGTCCTTGCCATCGTAGGTGAAAATATGAAACACACGCCTGGTATGGCATCGCGCTTGTTCAATGCTTTAGGCAGGAACGGTGTAAATGTCAGAGCTATTGCGCAGGGTTCATCGGAATACAATATTTCCGTGATCATCAGCAAAGCCGATCTCTCTAAAGCGGTAAATGCTGTGCATGATGCTTTTTATTCTGAACTTAAGAGAACCCTCCATGTGTTTTGTCTGGGTACCGGCAACATCGGAAAAACATTATTTACGCAGTTGCACAATCAAATGCCCTTCCTTGCCAGCAACAACGATCTGGAAGTTAAAGTAATGGGGATAAGCAATACGCGTAAAATGCTGTTCAGCGATGCCGGCCTAGATCTTGCAGATTGGGAATCAAACCTGGAGGCCAACGCGCAACCTGCAGATCTTGCACAGTTTGTTAAACACATGAAGTCGATGAACTTGCCGAACTGCATATTTGTAGACAATACCGCAAGTCAGGCACCGATAGATTATTACGAGCAGATCCTAAAGTCAAGCATTTCCCTGGTCACTTGCAATAAAATCGGAAACTCTGCCTCGTACAGCCAATATGCAGCATTTAAAAATGCAGCAAGGACCTACAACGTCGATTTTTACTATGAAACGAATGTTGGTGCTGGTCTTCCGATCATCCGTACATTGAAGGACTTGATGCTCAGCGGCGACAAGGTATCGAAAATAGAAGCGATACTCTCCGGTACAATCTCTTACATCTTCAACAACTTCAACGGTGACCGCCTTTTTCACGAGATCGTAAAGGAAGCGCAGGAGAAAGGATATACTGAACCTGACCCAAGGGATGACCTGAACGGTAAGGATTTCATGCGCAAAATGCTGATCCTTGCCCGGGACGCTGGATATCCTTTAGAGGAGAACGACGTTCATATTGAAAGTATGCTTCCGGAAGCTTGTCTCGCTGCCAAATCTGTAGAAGAATTCTACGTGGAGCTGGAAAAGAACAGTGCGTATTTTGAGAACCTAAAACAGCAAGCCCACAATGCCAACAAAGCATTAAGATACATTGGTAGCCTGGTGGATGGCAAAGCCGCTATTACCTTGCAAATGGTTGACGCAAGTCACTCCTTTTACATCTTATCCGGAAGCGACAACATCATCGCATTCACAACAGAGCGATACAAAGATCGTCCATTGGTAGTTAAGGGCCCAGGCGCGGGTGCAGAGGTTACTGCCGCTGGCGTATTTGCAGATATAATTAACGTTGGAAACAAATGATGGATTCTATAAAAGTATTTGCACCGGCAACGGTTGCAAACGTAGTATGTGGCTTTGATGTTCTTGGTTTCGCCATCAACGAACCTGGTGATGAGGTGCAGATGAAGCGTGTTTCAACGCCGGGTATTAGAATTACCAAGATTACTGGCGACCAGGGCCGATTGCCTATGGATCCCAAAAAGAATACGGTTAGTGCCAGTGTGCAACATTACTTGAATCACATCGGTCAGCCCAACCTCGGCCTGGAGATTGAACTTCATAAAAAGATGCCTATTGGCAGCGGACTAGGTTCAAGTTCTGCCAGTACTGTTGCCGGGTTGTTTGCAATAAACTCATTATTGAACAATCATTTGAGCAACAGGGACCTGGTTCCCTTTGCAATGAAAGGAGAGGAGCTTGCCTGTGGATATGGGCATGCAGACAATGTAGCACCGGCATTACTGGGTGGCTTCGTGCTGATCCGGAGTTATGAACCCCTGGTTATCATTACCCTGCCGTTCCCAGACGAGTTGTATTCTGCATTAGTGTACCCGGAAGTGGATGTCCCAACGAAAGATGCAAGAGAAATGATACGCTTGAACGTGCGGCTTAAAGATGCGGTTACCCAAATGGGAAATGTCGCCGGCCTGGTCAGCGGTCTGTTCCTGAAAGATTACGACCTTATAGGACGCAGTCTTGTGGATGTTCTGATTGAACCTACACGGTCAATTCTGATCCCAGATTTTTATACCATGCGGGCAAAGGCGCTCGATCATGGTGCGATCGGCTTCGGTATCTCCGGCTCAGGTCCATCGGTTTTTGCGCGTTGCAAGGATGAGACAACCGCTAGGAATATCACCAATGCCTTGCAGCAGCA
>JAQBOT010000091.1 GCA_028287885.1 Pedobacter sp. | reverse complement strand
AGAAGCTTTTCGAAGAGTTGCTGAATGACAACGAAAACACCATGACGACACATCATGAAAAGATCATGATTGGTAAAGTCCGTGAATATGTTTTTGAGGAAGTCGAGAAGCAGATCTCGGATCTTTTGGATTTCGCCGTACACAATGATAATAGGAAAGTCGTTTTACAAATGAAGACGATTGTTCCAGAGTTTAAAAGCAAGAACTCGAAGTTCGAAGAGCTTGATGCACTTATTGAAAACCACCTGGTAGATTAGCAGAACAGATAATATTTCTAGTTTTCCCAGCTTTTCTCAAATTTCCTATTTGCCTGCACAACAGTTTGAAAGTAAGGTGCTAAGCGCTTTATTTTAAGATTTTACTGATATTTTAGAGTTGTCTAATGGCGATCCTAAGATTAGAAGGTTTTACAATTAATGCATCAGATTATGAATGTATGCGTAGCCGGTAAGAATAACATAGCTGTAGAAATACTGGATCATCTTATAGCCAATTATCCTGAGCACAATTATGTTGCTTGCCTACATCAAAATGATTCAGGGATAAACTCCTTTCAACGCTCATTTAAGAAGTATTGTGAGCTGAAGCAGGTTCAAACGCTTACACTGGAGGAAGTTCAGGGCCTGGAGAACTTGATCTTTCTCTCCCTTGAATTTGACAAGATTGTTAGGGTAGAGAAGTTTAAAGGCGCAAGACTCTACAACATTCATTTTTCAAAGCTCCCAGCCTACAAAGGAATGTCGACATGTGCTTTACCAATACTGCATAACCAGAAATATGTGGGTGTAACGCTGCACCTGATCGACAATGGGATTGATACTGGTGACATTATAGCACAACGTGAATTTCTGATTGGGGACAACACGGATGCACAACAGTTGTATGGAAAGTTCATCCTTGAAGGCATCGAGCTGGTCAAAGAGAACATCTCTGAGTTACTGGCTGATACGGTTTCATCATCTCCCCAGCCCGCTAAGAATGCTTCCTATTATTCGAAATATGCCTTAGACTTCTCCAATTTACAAATTGACTTGAATAAGACAGCACAGGAGATCCACAATCAGATCCGTGCGTATTGTTTTCCTGCATTTCAGTTGCCCAAGGTATTTGGACATTCCATCTATCGCTCTGAGCTGACTGACAAAAAACGGGTAGGTAAAACAGGAACGGTTATGTTTGAAAATGGCTTTTATCTAACTATAAACGGGATTGATTATCAGGTTCAACTTTTTAAGGATAGGGTCGGGGAGTTAATGGACTACTGCAAGCAAGGGGATTTTGAAGGATTGTTGTACTTCGCTGAGCATGGCTATGACTTAACGCAGCGTTCTAAAGAAGGTTGGGACGCGCTGATTCTTGCTGGCTTTAATGGCCATCTTGCTCTTGTAACCTACCTGATTGAGCAGATGGACTGGAACGTAAATACGTATAATAACAACGGTACCACTTTCGCCATGTATGTGATGACCTATGCGAGTAAACAGAATACCTACGACTTGTTCAAGTATGTTTTAAACCTGTCGGCGGTTAACTGGGATATTCCTGATTACTCGGGCAAAAACATATTCGACTACGCTCTTATTTACAACAATCAAATCGTTATTGACCTATTGGAAGCAAAACGAATACCCAGCGCCTATTAACAGCTATGCCGGGCGCGCCTAAGGAATTATTACAATTAATGCAGTCAATATATGATGATCCCTTTTAACATTCCGGCTTGCGTCGGGACTGAAAAGTGCTTTGTTGAAGAACATCGACGTAAATGAGATTGAAAAAGCGATCAGCGCTAGAACCTGGGCGATTGTTCCAATCCATTATGCAGGTGTGCCCAGTGACATGGACCGCATTCTTGAAATTGCAAAAGCATACCAAATCTTCGTGATAGCTGATGCGGCACAAGGGGTTATGTCCAGGTACAAGGGCCGGGCCCTGGGTAGCATACGGGATATCGGGGCGTTTAGCTTTCATGAAACAAAGAATCTCCACTGTGGTGAAGGAGGTGCACTCCTGATGGCGCGCCAAGCCATTTTTAAGAAAAGAATGGAGCTTTGGAATTTTTATGGGGAGCAGTTCAGAGATCTCGCTGATCAGGGTCGGATTGAGCTGCCCTTTATTCCCACCTATGCCATGCTCAATGCACATATTTATTACATCAAAGTTCGGGATCTACCGGAGCGGACCCGATTAATTGCATATGCCAAAGAGCGTGGTGTATGCCTCGTCTTTCACTATGTGCCATTGCACAGTTCGGAAGCCGGGAGGAAATTTGGAACTTTTGTTGGTGAGGATAAGTACACCACAAAGGACAGTGAACGCCTAATACGTTTGCCGCTTTATTATTCCTTATCTACGGCCGAGCAGTTGAAGGTTGTGGATGTAATCCATAGCTTCTTTAAACCCTCTTTAAGGGTTAATATTGGAAGTTGGGAAAGAAAATCTGCCTCGGCCTCAACAAAAAGTTTATTATTTTGTTACATTGTCTCATCATTTAACCAGAACTTATTGAATGCATAAAATTACAAAAATTTGCTGTATTGGGGCAGGATACGTTGGTGGCCCTACAATGTCTGTGATTGCTAAAAAATGCCCTGGAATACAGGTAACAGTTGTTGATTTGAACGAGGCACGCATAGCGGCCTGGAATGACGAAAATACGGATAACATACCGGTGTACGAGCCGGGTTTAGGTGAAGTAGTTGGGGAAGCCCGCGGCAGAAACTTGTTCTTTTCCACGGATGTAGACAAAGCTATAGACGAAGCCGAAATGATCTTCATCTCTGTTAATACGCCTACAAAAACTTACGGCAGCGGAAAAGGTATGGGTGCCGATCTAAAATATATTGAGCTTTGTGCAAGACAGATCGCCCGCGTTGCTAAAACAGACAAAATTGTTGTCGAAAAATCTACACTGCCGGTGAGGACTGCTGAGGCATTGAAAGACATCTTATTGAACACTGGAAAAGGCGTGAAATTCCAGGTGCTTTCGAATCCTGAATTCCTTGCTGAAGGTACTGCCATTGAAGATTTGCTTGCCCCTGACCGGGTGCTGATTGGTGGTGACCAGACCGAAGAAGGCTTAGAAGCAATCAACGCACTTGCAGATATTTATGCTAACTGGATTCCACGTGAGCGAATCCTAACTACAAACGTTTGGTCTTCTGAATTGTCGAAATTGGTTGCAAATGCCTTCCTTGCGCAACGGATATCTTCTATAAACTCTATATCGGAGCTTTGTGAGAAAACGGAAGCTAACGTGAACGAGGTTGCCCGCGCCATAGGTACGGATAGCCGCATCGGGCCGAAGTTCTTAAAGGCTTCCGTGGGTTTTGGTGGTTCTTGTTTCCAAAAAGATATTCTTAACCTGGTTTACATCTCGCGTTCTTTCGGCCTGCAGAAAGTTGCTGATTATTGGGAACAGGTGATTATAATGAATGATCATCAGAAGGAGCGTTTTGCCGCTAACATTGTACGCAACTTGTACAATACAGTTTCAGGTAAGAAATTGACCTTCTTGGGCTGGGCCTTTAAGAAAGATACGAACGACACGCGTGAATCTGCTGCCATTTATGTTGCAGACTCCCTTCTGAATGAGCAGGCGCAGATCCGTGTGTATGATCCGAAAGTTGGAGAAGCACAGGTTTTTGCTGATTTGAATTACCTGGGAACCAGAACAGCTGAAGAAAACAAGAATAGTGTTACGGTTTGCACAGATCCATACGAGTGCTGTAAAGATGCGCATGCCATTGCGGTATTAACAGAGTGGGATGAGTTTGCCGATTACGACTGGCAAAGGATCTATGACAACATGCAGAAGCCAGCTAAAATATTTGACGGTCGAAATGTGCTGGATTGCAAGAAACTACGTGAAATTGGGTTTAAAGTTCAATCAATCGGTATCGACTAGTTGAGAATAATTGATTTTAAGAAGCTGCATTCCATAACGGAATGCAGCTTTTTTGGTTTATGGCTCTTCAGCATACTGTAGAGCTCAGCGGAATGCTGAATTATTTTATAAGTACAGGATTTTGGATATTTTTTATTAAATTGTTGTTAACATCAGGTTAAGAACACGTTAACGAATTCTACCGTTTACTGTCGAAATACTTTTTCGTTCAAGCCGCTTCTATACCCAAATAGAATTTATAATTTCTTATACGAATGGCGTGTTTAAACACGTATTGGATACGTTTTTTTAATACTGACATTAAATCCATGAAATGAACAAAGACATTATCATCCTTGCCGCAGGTGTTGGGTCACGATTACGACCCTTAACTGATCACTTACCAAAATGCTTAATTACTGTTAATGGTGAAGCTATCCTGGAAAGACTACTGAAGCAAATAAACGCGACCACGGATCTTAATAAGAACATTTTTATTGTTACAGGGTATAAGGCTGAAGTCCTGACGGACTTTGTAGACCGCCTCGGAATACGGGTAAATTATGTACCCAATATTGAATTTGAATCGACCAACAACATGTACTCGCTTAATTTAGCCTTGAGGCAAACCGATCCTGGAGCCGATTTAGTAA
>JAQBOT010000086.1 GCA_028287885.1 Pedobacter sp. | reverse complement strand
TCTTGTTCCTGCGCTTTCAAAATAAAACAAGATCCTTGCTTACCTCCAATTAGATCTAAAGCACTCCTTTACCAACAAATAACCACTTCCTGAACAACTACGATACAACTGCGGTATAAGTGGGGCTTATGTAGGGCTCACACAGGGTGATTGGCCCTATATGAGCCCTACATGAGCCCTATAAAGGCCCTATATAGGCCCTGTTTGATCCGAATCTGTTTATGGTTTGATAATAACTTTCATAGCCTTTTCCTCGGCTGCATTTCCAAACACCTTGTAGGCTTCTAAAATGTTGTCCAATGTAAAATGATGTGTTATTAATTGTGCTGGCTTCAACATTCCAGAGGTCACCGTTCTCAATAGCATTGGAGTCGTATTTGTACTTACCAAGCCTGTGGTTAGTGTGATATTTTGTATCCAAAGTTTTTGAAGTTGGAAGTCTACACTTTTTCCATGAACGCCCACAACGGCAATGTGTCCGCCTGGTCGGATCATATTTTGACACACATCAAAGGTTTCTGGTAGACCCACGGCCTCCACTGAAACATCTACTCCAGATTTATTCTCAGCAAATAACCGCTGCAATACATTTTCTTTTGCCGAGTTGATTGTATCAGTTGCACCAAATTTCTTCGCGAGTTCAAGACGATTATCATCTATATCAATCACATAGATTTTAGATGGCGAATAGAACTGAGCGGTAAGCAACACGGCCATACCAACAGGCCCAGCACCGACAACTGCAACAATGTCGCCGGGTTTGATTTGACCATTAAGTACCCCAATCTCAAAGCCAGTTGGCAAGATGTCGCTTAGCATGACCAACGCTTCCTCATCTGATCCTTCAGGAATGTGATGTAAACTGTTGTCGGCGTGTGGTATACGTACAAACTCTGCTTGTGTACCATTTATGGTGTTACCCAGTATCCATCCCCCATCTTCGCAGTGGGCATATAAACCTTTCTTGCAGTATTCGCATGAGCCGTCGGATGTAATGCAGGATATGATGACGTGATCGCCTTTGGCAAAATTTCTAACTGCCTCACCTGCCTGTTCCACTACCCCAACCCCTTCGTGCCCAAGGGTTGTTCCCGGCATCACTGATGGTACTTTTCCATGGGAGATCCCCAAGTCTGTTCCACAGATTGTTGTCTTCAAAATTCTGATTATCGCATCTGTTTGCTTAATTAGGGTTGGGATATTCACATCCTTTAACTCTATTGTTCCCGGGCCACCGTAAACAAGTGCTTTCATGGTTTTACCGCCATTTGTAACTGGGGTATGTAGATTAGTAGATGTTTGACCATTAACGTTTGTAGGTTCTTTTATTAGGTTTTCAGTTATCATGGCAGTATAGTTTAAGGTAAGATGATATTTCGGTTGAAAGCGTCCGATAAGAGAAGTTAAGCCCTTGTTGTAAGGGGTTTCTGAAAGGCTGATGTAAAATATTGAAGATGACTTAAGCGTATTCGCCTTTTGATCTAAGTAAAGATTTGCTCTACGCTAAAATTAGGCATTTTTATTTTCGTTTGCTTTTATGCTTACAAAAAGCGTCCTGATGGCAAAATTACAAACTATTTTAAATGAATTTAAATCTTTCTTGTCTTTACCGAATTCTAGTTTCAAGTTCAAATAGATGGGTTTTTGGACATGAATGTGTTGTTTAAAAATAAAACCACCGGAATTCTAACAGTTCTAAAGCGTTTCGGGTAAATCTGTTGATAATTAGGTAATTCAAGATTTTAGTATAAATTTGTTAAAGCTATATGACAAATCTTATTAACTCTCTCTTCAAGCATTCGGAAACTGATGCACTCTCTAAAAAGAATATAGACAACGAAATCAGGCAAGTTAACCTGATCCGGTCGTTTATGATAACTGGTCTTGCAATACCCGTCGCGCTGATCCTTTCATTTACATACTCACAAGACTCGGATGACTACTCCGTGTCTTTTATAGACTGGCGAAGGAGCATTTTGGACTTGAACTTTTCCATTGTAGTCATCAGTGCGCTATTGTTTGTGTTAACCCTCTTTGCCTGGAGTAAGCCGATGCATACATTTCTAAACAAACACCTGCCATATGTAATTCTGTTGGTTATGGGGATTTGGGGAACAATATGTTCCATTTATAATCAGGCGGTATCTACCTCGATCGTCACCTTTCTGTTGATCTGTTTTGTTAGTTCTATAAGCTTACTGATCCATCCAATTAGACTGTTTGTTTATTTGGTCATCATTTACCTTATCTTTTTTATTGGCGTAAGTAATACGCAACATGATTCGTCTATATTACTCTCTAACATGGCAATTGGATTTGTAACGTTAGTCGCCTGCCTTGGTGTTTCGATGATTCAGTGGCGAAATTACATCACAAAATTCCAACAGAAAACGTTAATAAAGAAGCAGAAAAAGGAACTTGAAATAAACTATAAACAACTTCTAGTCACTTCAGAGGAGCTTAAAAAAGCCAACCAAACTAAGGATAAGTTTTTCTCTATTCTTGCACATGATCTGCGCGGGCCCATTTCCTCAACCTTAGCATTGACACATTTTCTTGAGGAAAGCTTCTTTGTTAATGACGAATACGAACGAAGGCGCCTATTCAAACTGCTACAATCCAGCCTTACTACCTCGGCTAAGTTACTTGAGAACGTCTTACTGTGGTCAAGAAGCCAAACAGGTATTATTGCATTTAAACCAACGGAAATCAACCTATGTGAATGTGTTCAAAGCAACATTGACTTTCTGAAGATTGTTGCTGCAGAAAAAGATATAGTAGTGAAAAACGAGGTAGATCCGAACATTGTAGTTATGGCAGATGCAGATATGATGAATACTATATTTCGAAACTTGATCTCGAATGCGATCAAGTTTACCAAGAACTTTGGAGCTGTTGATGTGATATCTACAATTAGAACCTGTGAACTTTCCCGGAAAAAGTTCATAGATGTTTCTGTTATTGACGATGGCGTAGGTATGGATGAAAAGCTAGTAAACAATCTATTTCAAATAGAGAAAAAGACCGTCAAACCAGGAACAAATAAGGAAATGGGTACTGGATTGGGCCTTGTGCTTTGTAAGGAGTTTATACAAAAACATGCCGGAACGATCAGTGTAAAAAGTGCCAAGGATGTCGGTAGTACCTTTACGATCAGTATTCCAGTTTAGTTTTTTTATAATAGTCTAAAGATGTGTGTCCGGTTGTTACGTTAATCATTATATTGGGCTTTAGAATCAAATATTAAAACCTAATAACTATACATTACGAATGAAAGCTGAACTGGAAAGTAAATTCAAGGAGATATATGGTAAGGAAGCGGCAGCAACCTATACGACGCCTGGCCGAGTTAATCTCATCGGAGAACATATTGATTACAATGGCGGCTTGGTACTCCCCTGTGCAATTACTTTAGGTACAATGTTATCTATCGCTCCGAATGATGATCATGTTATTCGTTTTAGCAGCATGAATTTTCCACAATCGTACACCATTGAAGTTAAATCATCCTATCAGAAAAGCGGCACAGATTGGTACAATTACCCGCTTGGTGTAATTGAATGTTTTCAGCTGCGCGGCAAAAACATCACTGGTTTCGATTTTCTTTTTAACGGAACTATTCCTATTGGATCAGGATTGTCTTCTTCGGCTGCGATAGAAGTAGTTACGGCATATGCGTTGAATGATTATATGGAGCTAGGATTTTCCCGCTTAGACCTTGTGTTACTTTGTAAAGACGTTGAAAACAAGTTTATGGGTGTTAATTCGGGGATCATGGACCAGTTCGCGGTGGCGTTTGGAGAAAGTGAAAAAGCAATACTCTTAAATTGTGACACGCTGAAATTTCAGTTGATTGACTGCTACCTGGGTAAATATTCTTTGGCAGTTATTAATACCAATAAGTCTAGAAAACTTTCCGAATCAAAATACAACGAGCGCGTTGCGGAGTGCCAGCAGGCATTAGCTGACCTTCAGCAAGAGATTACCATTCATAATTTATGTGAGTTGACAGGCGAAAAGTTGGCGTTACACAAGCATCTAATTAACGATCCTACGGTACTGAATCGGGCTACACATGTTGTTACCGAAAATGACCGTGTGATATTGGCTGCAAAAGCACTTAATGAACGTAATATAACACTTTTTGGTAAATTGATGTATGCTTCTCATGAGTCTCTGAGGACACTTTATGACGTATCAGGCTTGGAGCTAGATACAATTGTAGATTATTGCGCAACATTTGAGCATGTTATTGGAGCTCGAATGACCGGAGCAGGATTTGGTGGCTGTGCAATAGCATTGGTGGAGACAGAATATATTGAGGAGTTTAGAACTGGTCTGACAGCATACTATACCGAAAAAGTTGGTTATGAACCTTCTGTTTACATTAGTGAAGTTGGTGATGGTGCCAAGAAGATTTAATCTACCTTTGCGGAATGCAAAAATTAAAGTTAGATGATCTTCAACGGGTAAGTGTTTCAGAATTTAAGGAGCAAGAAAAGCTACCTGTCGTAGTCGTTTTAGACAACGTAAGAAGCATGCATAATGTTGGTTCTGTTTTTAGAACAAGTGACGGCTTTTCGATTGAGAAATTATATTTATGCGGCATTACAGCTCAACCGCCACATAGGGAGATTGAGAAAACTGCCCTTGGTGCAACTCAATCTGTAGACTGGCTGCATTTTCCAGATACATTGGAGGCAATTAAAAGTCTAAAGGAAGAAGGATATAAAATCATTGCCATTGAACAGGCATCAGGAAGTATTATGTTAAACACATACCAACCTAACGCTGATGAAAAATACGCACTTATTTTCGGTAATGAAGTGAATGGCGTGAGCGATGAAGTCATGAAAGCTATTGACGAATGTATTGAGATTCCGCAATTTGGGACTAAACACTCATTTAACATCGTTATTTCTGCAGGAATTGTTCTTTGGGATTTTTTCGCTAAGCTGAGGCTTTAATATTTAGACTCATTGTAGTCATATAAGTAAAAACATCCTCTGAGTGTAAAATGCCCGATACTATTTGGGCATTTACATTCAGAGGATGTTCTGTTTATAATTAGAGGATGTTTTGTTTATTAAGCGTAAGGTATACCGTCTTTACTCGCAAGACGGCTATAGCCCATTAGATATTCATCAACCTTGCGTGCTGCCTCCCTACCTTCGGAGATAGCCCAAACAACGAGAGACTGGCCTCTTCTCATGTCACCAGCAGTGAAGATTTTTGCAATGTTGGTCTGATACTTTCCTTCTTCTGCTTTCACGTTGCCTCTGGCATCTAATTCAATACCCAACTTCTCAAGCATGCCTTCTTTCTGTGGATGTAAAAATCCCATGGCCAAAAGAACAAGCTGGCAAGGTAAATCGCGTTCTGTTCCAGGAATCTCTTTGAAGTTCAAAGGCCTGCCAGAAGGATCAATGTCCCATTGTACATCAACAACCTTTAGTGCTTTTAGTGCTCCGTTTTCATCAAGAATAAACTCCTTACTATTTACTCCCCATGCCCGGTTGCAGCCTTCTTCATGAGAAGATGTTACTTTCAATAACGTTGGGAAGGTTGGCCAAGGCATATTTGCTGTACGTTGTTGTGAAGGCATAGGCATAATCTCAAACTGGGTTACAGATCTTGCACCCTGGCGGTTTGATGTTCCTATACAATCTGAACCAGTATCACCGCCCCCGATCACAATCACATCTTTTCCTGTGGCCATAATAGCCTCGTCTTCGACTGAGAAGTTACGAACCCTTTTATTTTGTTGTTTTAAGAAGTCCATGGCAAAATGAACGCCCTTTGCCTCCCGACCTTTAATATTTAAATCTCGCGGAATGGTAGATCCACCAGCCAGGACAATCGATTGGAACTCTCTTAGGAGTGTACTTAGTTCTACATTAACGCCTACATTCGAGTTGCACTTAAAAACGATTCCTTCTTTTTCAAGTATGCTTATCCTGCGCTTCACTACATCTTTTTGTAGCTTAAAATCTGGAATTCCGTAGTTTAATAGTCCGCCTGGGGTATCATCACGTTCATAAACCACAACTTCGTGTCCTGCCTTATTCAACTGTGCTGCTGCAGCTAGTCCCGCAGGTCCTGAGCCGATCACCGCAACTCTTTTGCCAGTTCTAATGAGTGGTTCTTCTGCCTTGATGTATCCTTTTGCAAAGGCGACTTCAATGATGTGTTTTTCAATTTCTTCTATCGATACTGCCGATTTGTTGATTCCCAACACGCAAGCTGACTCGCAAGGTGCCGGGCAGATGCGACCAGTAAACTCAGGGAAGTTATTGGTGCTTAGCAAGATGTTTGATGCCAGCTCCCATTCCCCTTTATATACCGCGTCATTGAATTCAGGTATAACGTTTCCAAGTGGACAGCCTGACTGGCAAAAAGGAACGCCGCAATCCATACATCTGGCTGCCTGATGATTAAGTTCTTCTACTTCAAATTCTTTAACAAATTCGCCATAATGCTGTAAACGCATCTTGGCATCTTGCTT
>JAQBOT010000064.1 GCA_028287885.1 Pedobacter sp. | reverse complement strand
CCGGCAAGGCCTTCTCCTATTTGGATCAACTCTTTCTGCTGTCCGCTATCAAGCGCATATCCACCTGCCAAATGCAGCGCTTGATCTTCAAAAATATATAGCGCCCCAACTTGGCTTGCCGTATGTTCCGCCAAACAGTCCATAATATCTCGGGCAAGGTCATCCAAAGACTTTTCACCAACAATTTTGTTGTTCAAGCTTGCGATACTGGCTTGCTGCCATTCTTTATCCGCCAATAAGGAAAATGAATATTGCAGCGACACTGCCATGGAATTCAAGGAACCCGTTAAACTACCCAGGCCATCTGTACCGCTCGCATCCAAACGTATGCTGTAATTTCCGGCAGAGATTTGTTCGGCGAGGCCTTGAATAACCTCGATCCGGTGATCCATTTCATTGTTCTTGTCCTCCAGTTCTTTCTGGAGCACCAATCGCTGGGTAAAATCAGCCGACAATTGCAGGTAGAAGTAAATAGTAATTAAAAAACTGAAGATGGCAGCCAGAATAATTAAAGCTGGTGTGTATCTGGAAAACTGGATCAGCTCTTCAGTTCGGCTTTGCAAGATTCTGCTTTCCTCCGCGTTCATGGCTTTAATAGTCCTTCTTGCAGCATCCATGTATTTTTTCCCGGAGAGCAGCTGGGGCACACTAACCACACCACCACGAGATCTGATGGCGATCGTTTCGTCTAAGATAGATAACCTTTTTTCTACAATATCCCTCAGTTTGGATAGATTCCTTTGCTGTACCGGATTGTCTTTTGTTGCATCCTCAACCTCTTCAATCAGGTCTGCCGCGCGGTCCCTCGCGCCAACTGTTGGCTCCAAAAACACGTTCTCCCCCGTGAGCAGGTAACCCCGCTGCCCGGTTTCTGCATCTTTGATTGTAGAAATGATTTCGTTTGTTTTACCCATTACATCGTTGCTGTGGGCAACGAGCTTTGAGCTTTCAATAAGATTGGAAATGCTGATGTAAGATGCTAAAGAACTAACAAAAAGGATGATTAAAGAAAGCCCTAAGCCAATCCGAAGCTTTCTCTTTAGTGATTTTTGCATGATAGTTTATAAGGATTAATCAATTTCTTCGGAAGACCTCAGCGGGATGCTGAAAAAAAACTCTGAGCCTTCCCCAAGGCTGCTAAGTACGCCCACCTCTCCACCATGTCTCCTAATGATTTCTGCTGAAATATATAGCCCGATGCCTAAACCTTGGAAGTGCAATGCTGTTTCCTCAACGCGATAGAACTTTTCAAAAACGCTTTTCTGCTGTTCAGCTCCGATGCCGATTCCATAGTCTCGAACACCAACGTAAAGCCGTTCATTTTCCAATTTAACGTGGATCTTTACCTCCGAAGTTCCCGGTGCGTATTTAATCGCATTAGTCAAAAAATTAATGATAACCTGCTCAATGCGCGCCTCGTCTGCGTAAACAAGCTCTGAAACATGTCCGACCTGCGTAATTGTAAATTCCGGATTGGCCTGATGCATAATCTCGATGATGTTCTTTAACAATTCATCAATCGAGAACAGCTGCTTGTTAAATTTCAGCTTTCCGCTTTCGATCTTAGAGACATCCAGCAGGTCAGCAATTAAATCGTTCAGCTTTCCGAGTTGCACCTGCGCCTTTTGGAGATGCCTTTTAATGGTAGCAACGTCTCCCTTGTCAATGCTGCGTTCCAGCAACTGTATATATCCTTTTACGCTGGTAAGTGGCGTCTTAAGCTCGTGGCTTGCTATACTAATAAATTCGTCTTTCTTATACTCAGCCTGCTTTCGAAACTCAATCTCATCAAGCAAGGCTTTCTGTATTTCTATGAGCTTTCTACTTTGTTCGTATATGCGGTAAAAGGTCTTCACTTTCAACAGCAAAATGCCCATATCCACCGGCTTAGTGATGTAATCCAGACCACCGGAAGAGTAACCCTTGGTAATAAATTTAAGTTCTGTGTTTACTGCAGAAAGAAATATGATTGCAGTCTCTTTGGCCTTGCTGTATCCAGATATCGCTTCGGCGACCTCAAATCCATCCATGCCTGGCATTTGAACATCTAGAATAATCAAGACGTATTCATTCTTAAGAACCTTTTTCAAGGCCTCTTCTCCGGACGATGCCGTGTCTACTTCAAAATCGTGCTTTTCAAGAACCTTTTTCAGTGAGATTAAGTTCTCTGGGGTATCATCTACAATTAAAATCATTCGTATCTAGAGTTGAGCTGCGGAATTACTGTAATTGCGCATTAAAGGTATCACCCTGCTTAACGTCGCCGGTGTCAAACCCCTTTTTAAACCAGTACATCCTTTGTTCAGACGTACCATGAGTAAAGGAGTCGGGAGTTACTTCACCTTGCGCCTGCTGTTGGAGTTTATCATCTCCAATGGCATTGGCTGCAGTAAGTGCTTCTTCTATATCTCCGTTATCTAAACGAAAACTTTGAAGATTCTGTGCATCATGAGCCCAAAGTCCTGCGAAAAAGTCCGCTTGCAACTCCAGTTTTACCGAAAGTTTGTTGTATTCGACTTCAGAAAGCTGCCCGCGATAACGTTCCATCTTATCAGAAATCCCCAACAGGTTTTGGATGTGGTGCCCAACTTCATGCGCAATCACATAGGCTTGTGCAAAATCGCCAGCGGCCCCGAAACGATCTTTTAACTCCTTATAAAAGGTTAGGTCAATATATACATGACGGTCTGCCGGACAGTAAAAGGGCCCAACAGAAGAACTTGCATTTCCGCAAGCGGAGGAGACCTGGTTGTCAAATAAAGTTAATGTGGGTGGCTCATACTGTTTGCCCATGGCGGCAAACTGCGCCACCCAAACAGAATCGGTTGATTCCAGCACGTTAGAAACGAATCTTCCGCCGGCATCAGTTGGTACACCTCTTTTACCTTCCACCGGAGCTTGGTTTCCGATGGGCAACTGACTAACCATCCCTGTGAAATCTCTCCCAAAGAGTAAACCCAGAATAACAACGACTATGCCGACACCGCCACCAATTGCGCCGCCGCCCATACCTCTTCTATCATCTACATTGCCACTTCCTTTACCAAACCATTGCATACCAATCTAATTTAAGTTAAACGCGTCTACTGCGTGTTTTATCCTGGCAACAGTCTCTGTTTTACCTAATAAAACCGCGATATCAAATACCCCTGGACCAAATTTTCCGCCAACCAGCATTATTCGCAATGGGAGCATCAGTTCGCCAGGTTTAAATCCTTTTTCAGCAGCCAGTGCTTTGAACTTATCTTCCAACTCAATAGCGGATCCGCTGTCAATTAAAGGAAGATAGCTTTCAAAGAAAGCGGCTTTCTCAGGTGTCCATTTTGGTTTTACCGCAGCCAGATCATATTCCTTAGGAGAAACAAAAAAATAACCGCTTTGTGTGGGGAAATCAGATATTAAGTTGCAGCGATCCTTAACCAGGCCGATGACATTAAGCAACATGTCGGCATCTGTAATGGGGATTGATTCCCCTTCAAATGCTTCCTTAACAAATGGAAGCAGCCGTTCAGAGGGCGAACGCTTAATCCATTCATGGTTGTACCATTTGGCTTTCTCATAGTCGAACTTCGCTCCTGCTTTGCTAACGCGATCAAGAGAAAACCGTTCAACAAGTTCATCAAGCGTAAAGATCTCCTGGTCGGTTCCATCGTTCCATCCCAACATCGCCAACAGATTCACAAAGGCCTCCGGCATAAAGCCAAGTTCCTTAAAGCCACGAGTTACGTCTTCAGTTTTTGGATCTTTCCAGCTTTGGGCATATACAGGAAATCCGAGGCGATCGCCATCACGTTTGCTCAACTTGCCGTTACCATCGGGTTTTAAGATCAATGGCAAATGTACCCACTGTGGCATTTGGCCTTCCCATCCCAGGTACCTCCAAAGTAAAATGTGGATCGGTGCAGAGGGCAGCCATTCTTCTCCTCTAAAGGCGTGCGTGATCTGCATCGCCTTGTCATCTGCTACCACCGCCAGGTGATAAGTAGGCATGCCGTCCGCTTTTAAAAGGACTTTATCGTCAACTAGATTAGTGTCAAAACTGACTAAACCACGAATTAAATCTATAAAGGAAACCTGCTCGTCTTCCGGCATTTTTATGCGGACTACATAAGGCGTATTTTGGTCTAATAAGGCCTGAACTTCAGCTTGAGGCAAGGTTAAAGAATTGCGCATTTGCATCCTTGTTGCTTGTCCATATAAGAAATTTGGTGCTTCCTTACGTTTGGCATCCAGTTCTTCAGGTGTATCAAATGCATAGTAAGCATAGCCATCGGCAATAAGCTGATCAGCATATTGCTTGTAGGACGATTTTCTTTCACTTTGTCTGTAGGGGCCGAATTCACCACCAAGCTGCGGACTTTCGTCGGGCATGATGCCACACCATTCCAAACAGGAAACAATGTATTCCTCTGCACCGGCAACAAAGCGGTTTTGGTCGGTATCTTCAACACGAAGGATGAATGTCCCGTTATTTTGTTTGGCAAACAAATAGTTAAATAATGCGGTACGTACACCTCCTAAATGCAGGCCACCAGTCGGGCTTGGGGCAAATCTTACTCTTACTTTCTTTTCCATATTTGTGTTACAAAGATATATAATTTGTAATTTGCCTCCACATCCTATGAATCCCTACGAAAAAAAGCGGCGCTGGAAAATATTTTTACTCGTCTTTGCAATCATCATTGGAACTGCTTCTGTATTCTACTCAGATTTCTTCGTTAAGAAGATGGAGCGTGAAGAAAAGATACAATTTGAACTCTGGGTAAAAGGTACAGAAAAGTCTTCGGAAATATTCGATGACATCCGCTATGCGGACGTGCTGAACATGATCAAAGAAAGCAGCAAGGTACCCGTGATCCTAACGGATACCACTGGAACCAAAATCCAGGCCTATCTAAACCTAGACAGTTCCAAGACCAACTATGTAAACGCAGAATCAACGGCATCCTATGATCCGGGCTATTTTCAACGTGAACTCCGCCGGATGAAAAAGCAGCATACGCCCTTGCCCATCAACTATATGGGAGAGAAAATGCTTGTTTATTACAAAGATTCATTCATTTTAACTCAACTTCGCTATTTTCCTTACATACAATTGGGCGTAATCGCTTTGTTCTTAATAACGGCTTATGTGGCCTTCAGTTCATCCCGCAAGGCGGAACAGGATCAGGTCTGGGTCGGTATGGCAAAAGAAACGGCGCACCAGCTTGGCACGCCTATTTCCTCTTTAATGGCTTGGGTAGAGCTGATCAAATCCAGGTTTAACGCGGAGAATGACCCCTTGATTGCGGAGATGGAGAATGACATCAAACGACTGGAGGTGATCACCGACCGGTTTTCAAAGATCGGCTCCAAACCCATATTGGAGGACCATGTGGTTTACGTGGTCATCAAGAACTTCATTGATTACTTCAAGTTACGTACTTCTGATAAAATCGTTTTTAGAATTGTGGGGGATGATCAGGTTCGTGCTTTACTTAATGTACCCTTATTTGATTGGGTGATTGAAAACCTGCTTAAAAACGCCGCAAATGCAATCAGTAATGAAGGTACCATAACGGTAAACATCATTGAGCACCTGGCAAAAGAAGAAGTCTTCATTGACATCACAGACACCGGTACAGGAATTCCGAGATCTAAGTTTGACGCTGTATTCCAACCCGGATATACCACCCGGAAACGGGGCTGGGGCTTAGGTCTGTCGTTAACCAAGCGGATCGTGCAGAACTACCACAGCGGACAGATTTTCGTAAAAGATTCTGAGCTGGGTAAGGGTACAACTTTTAGGATCGTTTTAAAAAGCAGCTTAACTTATGAACCAACCACAACCCAACGTGTACCCCGCCTGGGCGCAGAAGTACATTAGCCTGGTAGAAGGCGATGTCTTGAATGTACTGGAAAGACAAGCCTCCGAGTTCCCCGACTTCATAAAGAGTCTTACAGATAAGGCAGATTTTGCCTATGAACCCGGTAAATGGACGATAAAACAGTTAATTGGTCATATGATCGATACCGAGCGAATTCTGGTGTACCGGCTTACCTGCATTGCGCGAGGGGAACAGGCGAATTTGCCTGGCTTTGATGAGGACAGTTACGTTGTCCATGCGCATTTCCATGACCGTAGTCTACATAGCCTGTCGGAAGAATTTGCAATGCTAAGAAAAGGCAATATGTACCTGTTCAATTCACTGCAGGAGGAAGAACTAAACAGATGTGGTATTGCCAACGGTCTTCAGATCTCTGTAGGCGTAATACGTCATGTAATTGCCGGGCATGTGATTCACCATACCAGGATCATTAAAGAGCGATATCTGCTGTAGTATCGCCCATTTTCTGAAATCGCAACGTCTTAAATCGAAAGAATATCCAAATAATTTGAAAACACCTGTAACCTGTTAAAATTTCATGTGGTCTTAGTATACAGAACAGCAGTTCTACAACAGACAAAATTTTAACAACTTAACACATAAATCATGGAAGAGTTAATTCCTATTACAATGTTCCTAGGTGCTTTCGCAATGGTATTCGGCATCAGGTATTTATCAAACAAAGAGAAAATGGCCATGATTGAACGTGGCATGGATCCTGGCATCAGAAAAAATGAACAGTTGGCTCCAAGACCATTCCTAAGCCTAAAATTTGGCTTACTCCTGGTCGGACTAGGACTAGGCATCCTACTAGCGCTTTTTGTAGTTATGCAAAACCACATGGAGGAAGATCAAGCAGTGCCAGTTTACTTTGGTTGCATCAGCATATTTGGCGGCCTAGGCCTGATATTCTCCTACCTAATCGAGAAGAACTGGATAGACAAGCACAAAGAAGAACTTGTGTAGCATAGCAACGACGAAATTAAGGGGCTTAATCATTACTGATTAAGCCTTTTTTTGTTTTGCGTGATTTATGCCTTTCTGATCACTTTGTTAATATTACAAAACGATCAGAAAGGCAACTTTGCAGAAAATCGACCTTTATTTTTATTCTGGCCTTTTTGCTCCAAGATCGGCCAAAGTTACACTTCAACAATACAGGCTAAAAGTTAGTTTCAAAAGTAACTTCTAGGATTGTAAAGCGTTATCAGCAAATCAAAACCAAAATGTAAACCAAATTCAGTAAAACCTAGTTTCAGGTGTAAAGCAAAAGCAGTACAAGACATAAAGTAAAAGCAGTACAAGACAGGTTTAAACCAACGCAGATGAGACGCACATCAAACCCACATCAAACACACATGAAACCCACGCAGCGTGTGTCTAAGACGTGTGCTTGCTGTGCTTCTGAAATGATGCAGATCAGTACTCTTGAAGAAGCCGTTTCCGCCCAGTTTTATCTTCTTTTAAAAGTCTAACGAAATTTCAGTAAATTGCTGTAACCTAAAAACCCAACCAGGCGTCTTACAGGTAATATGCAGCCCAAGGAAACTGATTTGGAATTAATTGCCTCTGTACTAAACGGCAATACAGCGGTTTATTCCGAACTGGTAAAGCGTCACCAGCGTTTTGTGTTTACATTGGCGCTGCGGTTTGCTAAGAATCGGGAGGATGCAGAAGAGATTGCACAGGATTGCTTCGTCAAAGCCTACCGAGCCTTGGGAACATTCAAGCAGACTTCCAAATTCTCTACCTGGCTGTATACGATCACGTACACAACTGCCATGACCTTCTTGCGTAAGAGAAGGCTGCAAACAGATTCAATTGACCTGGATGAAAACGCAATACAACTTGAAAACCACATCTCCGATTACAATGCGAACGGCATTGAAAAGACATCGGCACACGTGTACCTGAATAAAGCGATAGAACAATTGCTGCCGGATGATGCAGCAATTATTACTCTATTTTACAAAGGGGAACAAAGTTTGGAGGAGATCGGAAAGACGCTCAACATGGAGGCATCAACCATCAAAGTGAAGCTACACCGGGCAAGAACCCGGTTAAAAGAAAAATTACAGCATATGTTAAAGGATGAAGTAAAGGAGCTGATATGAAAACTATAGAAGAGGAAATCTGGGAATATATAGACGCAGGCTGCGACCCAGCTCAAAGTCTGGAAATAGAAGCGAAAATTGCTTCAGATCCCGGCTATCATAAGATGTATTTGGAGTGTATGCAGGTTCAGGAAATGATCTTGGCTGAAGAACTTGATGAACCATCAATGTCGTTTACCCGGAACGTCATGGAGCAGGTAAATCTGGAAATTGCACCTGTTGCGCTAAAGACCAAAGTTGACCATCGGATCATCTATGCGATTGGTGGATTTTTCATCATTTCTATTCTGTCTGTATTTATCTATGCGCTTCTGAATAGCACCTATAGCATGCCGGAATTTAAGATGCCAAAGATGAATCTGAACCTGGCCTTGTCACCTTCCGCAACAAGTTTATCGATAAAAGTATTCTTGTTCCTGGATCTTGTACTTGCGCTGATCTACTTTGACCGTTTCTTAAGAAAGACATTTACACATAAGTAGGCGCAAATAGCCCATAAAACAAGAGGCCCGACAGATATCTGCCGGGCCTCTTCTATATGCTTTATTTTCTTAGATCTTAATTGGCACCGCTACGGCTGTTTTGTCCCATCCGATATTTAACACAGCACCATTTGCCTGAGGCGTAAATACCATGGATAGGTTCTCTACGGGTGTTTCCAATGTTTTAACAGGAACCTGTACGCGCACTACATCTTTGCTCTCGTCATACGTATAGGCACCCCAGTGGTCCGTGTCTTTACTGATGATGATGGTCCAGGTTTCTTTGTTTGGAATGGCAAACAGCCCATAGCTACCAGCAGGGATAGACTTGTTGCCGATAACAACAGGTTTGAAAAACTTAATTTCGGTACTTTCATTCGCACCTAAACGATACACCTTACCAAAAGGCTCCAATGTTCCGAAGACATCACGGCCTTTTTTTGCAGGTCGCGAGTACGTCACCTTGATTACAGCCGGAGATGGACCCCCCTTTTTTGCACTCTGCGTAGCCGAGGCAGGGAAATAGGCAAGATCTGCCGGACTTGCATCCAAGGCCGGGAATTTAACATCCTGAGCATGCACAGCTAGTGCGAATGCCGCGAATGCGATCATTAAGCTTAGTTTTTTCATAGAGGTTATATTTGGTTAGTTGTACTAGTAAGAGCGTCCTTTAACGATCTTACTTAGAAATATATTTGCAAGGATTAGTCCGATGATACCACCGGCGATTG
>JAQBOT010000475.1 GCA_028287885.1 Pedobacter sp. | reverse complement strand
AATCATCTGGTGTTTAAATGCAATTGCGCCCGCCCCTCTTTTTTTTTCTAGGTCAGTTCCAGAAAAGTATTTGCTAAGAGCTTCCGCGAAAAGTGGCTGATTGCACGCTGTGAGCATGATACATAGTTCAACAATCCAAGTTTTGAATGTAACAGGCGGAAAAACATGAACTGTATGCATGGATTCTTTAACTGCATCGGGCGGTAAAGGCAATGTTATTTGAGTTTGCAAGAAGTTAGTCACCCAGCGGATACGAGACAATTCTAAGTGCTTGGTATTGACAAATTGATTTGCTCTCATTATTGCATCGCTAAGTTGGCCATTACATAGTAAAGACCTGATTAAATATGCCCACTCAACCGGTTCTGGTGTATAGGCTTTGTACATGCTAAAATTAATTTGGATGGGCGTAAGAACCAAGTTCAACGCTTTTTTCGAATCCCCATTATAAAGGGTGCAGATAGCTAGCCTGAGCTTCGGCTCAGGCATCCATGGGATATAGTTTAAACATTCCAGAAAAAAACGCTCAGCTTCTGCATACTGCTTAGTTTGGAGTTTCTCGTCTCCTTGTTTGAGCAATTTCAAATGTAATCCTTCACCATTTACGTGACTGCTACACACCCCAGTTGACTTTTCGACAACTTGTAGGAGTTCAAATGGACTTATTTGAACTATTCTCTCACTAGGTTTGATTGTTTTATTAAGAATATACCATTGATATATTTCATTCCTATTTTTAAATGTATGCTTTTCATGTACAAGATTGAAACCAGCGTCTGTTATTGCGGAAAGTTGATCTCTATTGTTAAATAGAAAGTCTATTTTGTCTAATACGTTACCCTCATCTGCAAAAACGCAGTTTTTCATATCAATAAATCCTGCAGCTTTCAACGACGGTGATTCTTCAGTTATAAGGCATGATCTACAAGCCGGTATTTCAAAGTGTTTACGAATAATTTCTTTTGCAATTGTTCCACATGCAGGAACTAAAAACGATCCATTTATTGTGCGTGCATATTGCTCCCCGTGAATCATGATTGGAGAATAACTTTCGTATCCAAGATGTGGAAAGGACAATGACGGGTAATTCTTACTAACAATTTTTTGGATTTTGTTTCTCCACGGATATACAGAGGAAGTGTTGCCATTGAAGAGTATCGGAATAACTTTTTCTTGGCCGTAATCATGGTATATAGTATCATCAATGGAATTTGCCCAAACGTATAGGTTTTCGTTAATGTCTCTAGAATGTTCGCCAGTTGTTGTGCAAATTGTAAAGAAAGTGTCGATTCCCCAGTGGGCCATATCAGACATGAAGCCGATGCGGCAATCACACCATGGGTCTCCATTATGTAAGCCTATTTTCGGTATATGATTATGGGAAGAAGTATTTTCCACCTGAATTCTCTTGGAGATGGACGTTTTATAGCCACTTTCAAATACAACTAAGTCTGGCTCGAATGTGTCACATATCTCTTGGTAATCACAATCCCAATTGACAACTTGTACTTCAAAGTCATTCGCTAAACACTTTACATGAAGTTGCATGTGTGCCTGCAAGAAGTTTGGCAAGTTTTGGTGCTGCCATTGGAGAAATACGAGCTTAGGCTTGTTCAATATCATGTTAATTAAGAAGCGTTTATCAGTTTTAACCTTGTACTACTTTTGAAGGGAAAGGGGTTTATAGGGCTAGTGCAGGCTAGGTTCGCCTATAAAACCTACCTATCATCGTGCCGATGATTATGTTCATGTTTATATGCCTTTTTTTCAAGCTATCAAACAGACTGATTGGAAAATCGATGTTTTGCCAATACCTTTTATCTTGTCTGGATGGAGGGATCCCAGCTAGAGCCGATAGAATAAATTTCTTTCTCCAGGGCTTCGGCCATCCAGTCGAATGAGACATTGTCCAGCCTGCACCCACAAAGTCCATAGCTTCCGGACCCATTTCACTTACCGGACAAACGCAACACATGGCAGCAATATTAAATGCATCTTGATCAATTGAATAAAATGCAGAAGTCCGATCAAAATTTAAGAAAATTTTTGGGTCCATTTTATACTCTAAAATAGCTACTTGAACAATCTCAGACCACAAGTAAAGAAATTCAACATTTCTTCTTGAGACGCCACAAAAGCCCGAATTTATATATGAATGTAGGTCACGCTTCGGGGTCCTATTAATTGCATTTATGATCTTTTGCCATTCCATCCTACTCGGGTGAGTAGCCGGCATATCATTGCTAACAATTTCATGAACCATCGCCACGCCACATGCCATCCACTTCTCGTAAAAACCCCATCTGCATAAATTTATAATATCAGGATCAAAATAAGCCAAAGCATCCGCATTTTTTGCAGGTCCATTTAGGAGCGCAAGCATGAAATCTGGCTTATAGTGTGCAAGGTGAAAGTCTGTAATCGCGGGGAGAAAATGAACATTTAAGTGCTCGGCAACAGCCAACGTTCTTGCGCCTGGCCATAGCAGACGGTCGTTTTCATAAGCCTCTTCTGCCCATTTTGGTAAGGTGCCTTTGAATCCTGCATAAAAATCTCCGCGAAAGCCCTCTTTGTACAATGAATTGATTAGTGCAGCGACGCCGTTGTGAAAATGATTTTCAAAAAGTGTGCAAATAGCTGAGGTCATGTTTATTTGTGTTGTTTAATTGATTCACTTATGCGTTCGTGAGTCACACGAACGCTGTAACGCCTTGTATTGAGAAAAAACTTACTGCGTGCTAGATTTCGTCCAAATTATTCGACTTTATAAATTTGCATAATGTTATATGTAAAATATAGCATTACTTCAAGTGCGGCAACCGATATATTGAACTTCAGCACTCCGCTTAATGTAGAAAGATCAATCAGTATACTGCTACAACCAATTGCCGCGATAGTGAACGGAATGGAGATAATGGGATTTATTGCCCAGTTTCTACTCGATGAAATCGCAAATAGTAGTCCACATAAGACACTTAAACAACTTCCTATGATGTTTAAAATAAGTTCTTTCTCCAACCCTGCATAGTTTTTGCCAAGTATCCACAATAACTGGCTTGGAAAAATGGTCGCGATCGATATTACGCCAGAAAACAACGCAAGTAAAAGTACTACCACCTGGAAGAATCGTTTAAAAAGAAGATTACGGCAATTTCCTAACCTAGCGAAGCGCGGCAAGACCAATGTGCCGAATAATGTACTAAATATTGCAAGGACCATCGATAATCTTCCTAGTGCACCAATTTGCGCGACTGCTGCTGTGTTTCCTACGTATGATATGATCCATATTGTGATTTGACCTGACAAGCAATAGTAGATGGATCCTGGTAAGATGCGCTTAACTACCGATAAAATTTCAGATTGAATATCCGGATCAGGCTTTTGATTCAAACTTACGTATCGCGCGCTTAACTTTATGAGCCTAAAATTTCCCCAGATTTGCGGTAAGCCGGCGCAAAGGACTGCAATGAATGCCCAAGGAAAAATGAACAGGAATACCACCTGCATGATCAGTTTTCTTAAACTTACAGCAATTTGAATTTTCTGTAAAGGTCCAATTGATTGGTGCAGTAATGGCCCTACAGAGAGTAGGTTTCCTGACAATGCAGATAAAAATGCTGGAACAAGTGATCCTACTAAGATTGCGGATGTTAGCCATCCTGCGTCGTGACGTCTAAGTAGGAATATTAGGATTGGTACAATAACGAGCAAACTGACGGTCGCAAATTTTTTCCTCAGTTTAAACCCCGTTGCGGCAACTACCCCGAGTTTGTCTGGATTAGACCAAACCTTCCCACCCTGGGCCATAACACTATTTAAGATACCTCCATCCGCTAGCACTAACATCGTACCAAGCATAGTGTTGGCCAAAGTATAAAGGCCATATTCTTGAGTAGGAAGCAACCGAATTACGAGAATTCCACCGATCAACCCCAGCCCCTGAATAATTATTTGAGAAAAACCAGTAATCGATACAAGCTTACCCCACTCAACTATTCTCCCAAAAGCAGGGCGGGCATAAATTTCCTGAATTAACGCTTTCATAAATACATCGAGAACAATCTAGTAGTTTCGGAAATTCTTGCCTTAAACTAAAACGGGCTTTTGCTCATTTTGAACTAAAGACGAGATCGTTTCAATTACCAGATTTACTACATTTTCATCCATCAGCACGTATAAAGGAATTATTATAGAATTATCATGTAGATCTTCAGACACGGGCAAGCTCGGCATTTCTGATGCCGACTTATACGCAATTTCACGATGGATGGTCATAATTCCACGTCGTGTTGCAATGCCAACGTCCAACAAACGTTCCATCAAGGTATTTCGGCTGATTTGACAATTAGGCTTCAGGTATATACTATACGACTGATAATTGCTAACATATCCCTTTGCTTCTATTGGAAGCTGGACACACGATAAATCTTGAAATCCTTTATGATAAGCTTCGGCTACCTTTCTACGCTCCGACACAATCCAGTCGAGCTTTTCCAACTGTTTGATTCCAATCGCGGCTTGAATATCAGTCATCCTATAATTAAAACCCACTTCAACGTGGTCTTCGAATACTACCGTTTTGGAATTGTGTCGCACTCTGTCATTAATTGACATCCCATGCTGTCTAAGCAGCTTTAGCCGATTGTAGTACTCCACCTTATTTGTAGTTATCATGCCACCATCACCAGTGGAAATCACCTTACGTGGATGGAATGAGAAACAAACCAATTCAGAATGACTGCCTATTTTTGCTCCTTTGTATTCAGAACCAACGGCACATGCTGCATCTTCAATTAACTTTAGATTGTACTTTTTACAAAGTGCTTTAAATGTGTCTATATCCGCAGGTAACCCGATTTGATGGACTATTAATATTGCTTTGGTCTTACTAGTAATCTTTAATTCTACATCTATTGGATCAAGGTTATATGTTCCAAATTGAACTTCTGCAAACACGGGTATTGCGCCTACATATTTTATGGAATTTGCTGTAGCGATATATGTCATTGATGGGCATATCACTTCGTCTCCAGCACCCACATCGGCAACAATCATCGATAAGTGAAGGGCTGTCGTACAATTAGAAACCGCTACGGCGTATTTCGCATTGGTGTACGAGGCAAATTTTTCTTCAAACTCCTGAACTTTTGGTCCTTGAGTAATCCATCCCGAAAGGATTGTATCGTAAGCTGCTTCTGCCTCTTCAACAGTTAAATATGGTTTTGCGATTGGGATCATGATGTTTTCAGTGTTGGATTTTTCTTGTTGAAGTACCAGTTGCTTAACTCTAATAATCCTGTTTCAAGATTAGTTTCAGGCTGATAATGCAAAAGATTCTTAGCCTTTGAAATATCCGCTAATCTTCTGCTTACAGGATTTATGGAATTCTCTTCTTTGTAATCAGGCTCTAAAGTAGAGCCATTGACCTTGAGTAGTGTCTCCAATAATTGGAGCAGGCTTGTTTCTTTACAGTTTCCGACGTTAAAGACTTCATCAGTGACGTCGGAAAGTAATGCGGCTACGTTCGCTCGCGCTACATCTTTTACGTAAACAAAGTCCATTGTCGTACTACCGTCCCCATAGATCGCAGGCTGAGTTCCAGCCTTTATGCAATCTAGCCAACGTATCAAAACTTCAGTATATTTACCATCGGTATCCATCCTAGGTCCGTATACATTAAAATAGCGCAGGGCTATATAGTTTAGGCCATACATGAATTTATAACTCCTTAATAATTGTTCGCCCCACAGCTTAGCGCTTCCATAAAAAGTTTGATTGTTATAGGGATTATCCGATTCTGGAGTAGGAAATTGTTGTGCTAAGCCGTAAACAGAGGCACTCGAACTATATATTACTTTTTTAATCTTATATTTTACACAAAGTTCAGCTATCGAAAAGGTGGAGCCTACCATAACGTCGAACCCTTCTTTTGGATTTGCTGCACACGCGTTAATTCTTAATGCAGCCATGTGAAAAACATAGTCTACGCCAGCAAAGTAACTATCCAGCAAAGATAAATCTCTTATGTCGCCCTCTATAAAATTTACTATTGGATTATGCACAAAGCTTTGGATGTTCTCAAAACTTCCGCGAATAAGGTTATCTATGATTATTATTTTTTTCGGACTGAATCTTATTAGTTCTTCGATCAAAAATGAGCCAATAAAGCCAGCACCACCTGTTACCAGGATAACACTTCCATTTATTCTGTTATGCATGATTCTATTTTTTAATTAACATTATGGATATTTACTTTGATTAAGGTTTGATTGTCTTGGAATTTTCTCCTGCATCTGCTCTCCTTAATTCCCGGGCAGGGTTACCGGCCACCTTTGCATTTGCTGGAACGTTTCTAATTACATTACTTCCTAAACCAATGAGAGAACAATCACCTACTTGTATGCCGTTGATTATATTTGTTCCACTTCCAACGTAACAACTTTTACCGATGGTTGTACCTCCGGCGACAACGACGTTACTTCCAATCAATGAAAAGTTTTTTATTACTACATCGTGATGTATGACAGAGTTAGGCAAGATGCAGACATGGTTGTGAATAGATGCATTACTGGTAATTACGACACCTGCCATCACTAAACAATTGTAACCAATGGATACGTTTCTGCCAATACTCGCATTTGGATGTATTACATTAATAAACCTGTTGATATTGATTTCAAGCGAACTTATAATTTCGGCTCTTTGAAGGTAAGATGATGGGCTACCAGGAACTGCGAGAAGCCTAAATTCTGGGTACTTCTGCAAGATCAGCCTGGGGAATATATCGTACTCACTAGAAATTTTGCCAGGGTCATCATCTATAAAGCCAATAATTTCATACTTTTATAATTTTATACTATCCAGTGCTTCTATTCCGTTTCCGTTGAAGGGAAAGATCAATATCTTTTCTTTAGTCATCTAGTATGTATTGACTACATCGATA
>JAQBOT010000473.1 GCA_028287885.1 Pedobacter sp. | reverse complement strand
CTTTATCAGAACAGCTGTAAAAAAAAACACTCAGTACGAGTAGGATAGGTAGGATGATTATTATTTTCTTCATAGTTCCCTCTTTACCAATAACCATGCCTTTTATGTGCTTCTTTAGAAGCCAAATGGTTATTGGTGAATAGGTTATCTTTTTACATATTCCTTCGGTATTGTCCCCCAACTTCGTACAAAGCTTTGGAAATCTGTCCAAGAGAACAGACCTTGCCAACCTCCATAAGTTCCACAAAGATATTTTTACCGGCAACTGCCGCAATTTGCAACCGTTTAAGTGCATCTGCCGCAAGGTCCGAGTTCCTTTCCTGAAACCTTTCAAGTGCTTTGATCTGGAACTGTTTCTCTTCTTCCGTAGCACGAATTACCTCTGATGGAATGATCGTTGGCGAACCGTTTTTGTTCAAAAATGTGTTCACACCGATGATCGGGTATTCACCAGTATGTTTCAACGTTTCGTAATACAAGCTTTCTTCCTGGATTTTTCCACGTTGGTACATCGTTTCCATGGCGCCCAGTACACCTCCACGGTCATTGATCCGCTTAAACTCCAACAGCACAGCTTCTTCAACCAGATCTGTTAGATCTTCAATAATAAAAGCACCCTGCAATGGGTTTTCATTCTTCGCCAAACCAAGTTCGCGGTTTATGATCAACTGGATCGCCATTGCCCGGCGTACAGATTCCTCCGTGGGGGTTGTGATCGCTTCATCGTAAGCGTTTGTATGTAAAGAATTACAGTTGTCGTATATGGCATACAGCGCTTGCAAAGTTGTACGTATGTCATTGAAGTCAATCTCCTGCGCATGCAGGGAACGTCCAGAAGTTTGAATGTGGTATTTTAATTTCTGGGAACGGTCATTGCCTTTGTATTTATTCTTAATCGCTTTTGCCCAAATTCTTCTGGCAACTCTTCCAATAACGGAATATTCGGGATCTGTACCATTCGAGAAAAAGAAGGAAAGATTTGGCGCAAAGTCATCGATATTCATGCCTCTGCTTAGGTAATATTCTACAAAGGTAAATCCGTTGCTTAGCGTAAACGCAAGTTGTGAAATTGGATTTGCACCGGCTTCTGCAATGTGATATCCAGAAATAGAAACCGAGTAAAAGTTCCTGACTTTCTCCTCAATAAAATACTTTTGTATATCGCCCATCATTCTTAGGGCAAATTCGGTCGAGAATATACAAGTGTTTTGCGCCTGATCTTCTTTCAGTATGTCTGCCTGCACAGTTCCACGTACGGTGCTGATCGCATGCGCTTTGATGGTTGCATAAACATCTGCAGGAAGAACCTGGTCACCTGTTACGCCAAGGAGCATCAAGCCAAGCCCGTCATTTCCTGCGGGAAGTTCTCCCTGGTACAATGGCCTTTCCTGATTTTTCGTTTTATAGATCTCTGCTATCTTCCGCTGTACCTCTTCTACCAGACCATGCTTCTTTATATACTTTTCACATTGCTGGTCAATCGCGGCATTCATAAAGAAGGCCAATAACATCGGAGCCGGCCCGTTGATGGTCATGGAGACAGAAGTGCTTGCTTTACACAGGTCGAATCCAGAGTATAGTTTTTTTGCGTCATCCAAGGTCGCTATACTAACTCCTGAGTTCCCAATCTTTCCATAAATATCTGGTCTGATGTGTGGATCCTCTCCGTATAAAGTAACCGAATCAAAGGCTGTAGATAAACGATGTGCGGGCTGGCCAAGCGACACATAATGGAACCTCTTGTTCGTTCTTTCCGGGCCGCCTTCACCTGCAAACATTCGTGTTGGGTCTTCACCTTCACGCTTCAGCGGGAACACACCAGCGGCGTATGGAAACTCTCCCGGAACGTTTTCAGTTAACAACCAAGTTAGGATGTCACCCCAGTCTTTGTATCTTGGTAAAGAAACTTTCGGGATCTTTAATTTTGAAAGCGACTCATAGTAGAGCGGCAATTTAATTTCTTTATCACGAACATGATAAACGAAGAATTCCTGTTTATACTTATTCAGCGTCTCCGGCCATTCCCTCAGCAGTCTCTTGCATTCTCCATCCAGTTGCTCTTCAAGATGCTTGTAAATATCCTGTAGACTCGCGGTAAAGCTTTCATTTTGCATTCCGTTCTCGGCGGAATCAGGTTGTTTCGTAAGCTCCAACACGCCTTGTAACTGATAAAGCTTTCGGGCTATGCTGCTTTGTTTTTCCACCCACTCGTTATAGGTCTGACTGGCTTCTGCTATTTCAGCAAGGTAACGAATGCGATCTGGGGGAATAATGTAGATCTTTTCAGATTGTTCTGCCGTGATCATCATCTGGCTCTCGAATGCAGTTCCGCAGCGTTCTTTGATCTTTGCCATGAGTGCTGTAAACAAGTTGTTCATGCCCGGATCATTGTACTGTGATGCCATAGTTCCATAAACTGGAATTTGATCATCAGCTGCCTCAAAAAGGTTATGGTTCCGCTTGTATTGTTTGCGTACGTCGCGCAATGCATCCAGTGCGCCGCGTTTATCGAATTTGTTGATCGCAACCAAATCGGCAAAATCAAGCATGTCTATCTTTTCCAACTGAGTGGCTGCACCAAATTCAGGCGTCATTACATACAGGGATACATCACAATGTTCTGTAATTTCCGTATCAGACTGCCCAATACCTGATGTTTCTACAATGATCAGGTCATAACCCGCTGCTTTGCAGATATCAATGCTCTCCTGTACATTCTTAGACAGGGCAAGGTTGGCTTGTCTGGTTGCTAATGAACGCATGTAAACCCTGGAGTTGTTTATTGCATTCATACGTATGCGGTCTCCAAGCAGTGCACCGCCGGTCTTCCTTTTAGAAGGATCCACTGATATGATTGCCAGGGTTTTACCTTTTACTTCAATTAAAAAACGCCTTACCAGTTCATCTACCAAAGAGGATTTTCCGGAACCGCCAGTGCCGGTGATTCCTATGACTGGAGCCTGTTTGTTGCTGGAAAGTCTTTTTAACTCGTTAACAAAAGCCTGAGCGGCTTCTGGCTCATTCTCTGCAAGTGTAATTGCAGAAGCTATGCTTTTGATGTTTTTTCTAGGGATGTCGTTTAATTCAGAAGTTACAGATTTCACCGTTACATAATCTGTTTGTTCCAGCATGTTATTGATCATGCCTTGTAGGCCCATCTTCCTGCCATCATCAGGTGAATAGATCTTGGTTATACCATAGTCCTGAAGCTCTTTGATTTCATCGGGAAGGATCACACCTCCACCGCCTCCAAAAATCTTAATATGTCCTGCACCACGTTCCTTTAGTAGATCGTGCATATACTTGAAGTATTCTGTATGACCACCCTGGTAAGAGGTCATGGCAATTCCCTGCACATCTTCCTGAATCGCACAATTCACAACTTCATCCACAGACCGATTATGTCCAAGGTGGATAACCTCTGCGCCAGAGGATTGCAAAATTCGGCGCATAATATTTATAGTAGCGTCATGCCCGTCAAACAATGCAGCGGCAGTTACAAACCGGATCTTGTTTTTGGGTTTATACGATTCAATTTGTTCCATAAATGGGTTTATATTGGTAGGCAAAGTTAACAAAAAATAAAGCCGCAATTAATGCGGCTTCATTTGTTATTGGTTGCTTATTTCGGAGATTGGTTCCCCGACGCAGCCACTCGGCATTTGTATCCTCAGCATGGCTGCTAGCGTAGCTGATATGTCCGTCATGTAATGCGTTTTGTTTGTTTTTCCTGGTTTAACATTCCAGCCCATAAACACCAGCGGAATGTGTGAATCATAAGGGTACCATGCGCCGTGGGTGGTTCCTGTTGCACCGCCATCAAACCAATTTGATTTTAACAAAAAATAGACATCACCACTTCGGCGGGCATTGTACCCGTTCGTAATCCTTGTTTTGATAACTTCTGGAAGGGTAGCGGAACTCAAGCGGGTGATGTCAACGGCATCCTGAATGCCCGTTTGATGTTTCAAGAAATCTACGGTAAATGCCCTAAGATCGTCCAGATCGGCATCGGCTTTTGCAATCAGCGGTTTGTTGTAGATAATCTGATTGTTCATTACCATGAGTACACTTTCCTTGATCTTAAATTCCTGCTCTATTGCCTTGTTCAAGTTTGCAGCAATATCCTTGTTACTCACTATGCCACCCGGCAATTTGTTTTCAGCTAAAAACTTTGGTGTATGTGCAGCACCGTGGTCTGCAGTTAAGAAAATCAAATAGTTCCCTTTACCTAAAGTCTGATCCAGGTAGGTTAGAAAAGATTCTATGTCCTTATCCAGCCTTAAATAAGTATCCTCGACCTCGATAGAGTTAGGTCCGAACTGGTGACCAATATAATCTGGCGAAGAGCAACTAACGGCAAGAAAATCCGTAACGGTGCCTTTTCCTAAAGATTCCGCCGCAATTGCGCGCTTCGCAAGATCAAGAGTGATTGTATTTCCAAAAGGTGTGCTCCTGATCAAATCGAAGTTCTTATCTATGGCATCACTTAATTTATGGGGAAATGTTGTGGTTGTTTCCCCTTTATAGAGCCCTTCAAATGCATTGTTATCCGCTGTGCTCTGCGTGTATGTATTAATAGGGTACAGGGTATTCCAATTACCGGCGTAGAACTTATTTTGAAGCTTTTGCTTGTTAAAAGCGTCCAGCCAAGGCGGCAATTGTTTCATATAATAGGTGCTGGTTATCCAGTTTCCACTAACACCATCGTACCAATAGGCGGCATTAGCCGAATGCCCGGCAGGCAGGATAGAGCCCCGGTCTTTCAATGAAATTCCAATTACTTTACTTTTAAAGTTTGTTGCAAGTCTCAGTTCATCGGTGATGGTTGTTGTCAACAGGTTCTTAGGTGACATTTCTCCAGCATTGCTACCGCTTCCGACTGTGTGAGCGCCACTATCTTCCGTGCAATAAACGTCTTTTTGCAGTTCCGGATCATACCAATTATTACCAATAATGCCGTTTACTGCAGGAACAGAACCTGTATAAATGCAAGAATGACCACATGCAGTGTAAGTGGGCGTATATGGAATCATGGTGTTTTCTGCAGAAAAACCTTCATTTACCAGTCTTTTAAAACCTCCATTGCTATATCGGTCATAATACCTATACAAGTAATCCCACCTCATTTGGTCTACAACTAAACCAACCACCAGCTTAGGCCGGTTCAACTGTCCTGGCGTATTATTTTTACTGCCTAGTTTAAGAATTTTCCGTTGAGCAAAAGAGCTACTGCTTATCAGGCAGAGTACAACGATAATGTGTAGGAGTCTTTTCATTCGATTTAAATATTTTAGTAAAGTTAAAATACTAACATAAAGTTAAAAGTCCAGCCTTGTAAAATTCTTATAGCACTTCAGCAACCGTAAAAGTGCTTCCACCTACAAAGATCAGATCCGCTTTGTTTGCTTTTGATATAGCACTTGCAAGTGCAGCTTCCACCGTTTCAAAAGCTGATCCATGAAGATTGAAAGCTTCAGCTTTATCTTTCAACGAGGTAGCTGGGAGCGCTCTTTCCAAAGCAGGCTGGCAAAAATAGTAATGCGCGTCTTTTGGCAGAAGGCTGAGTACAGCAGCAATGTCCTTGTCTTTCACCATTCCGATCACGACATGCAACTTTTGATGTTTCGTGTTTTCGATGTTTTGCAGAACCTCCCGGATGCCTGCCACATTATGTCCCGTATCACAAATGATTGTTGGCTCTACTCCAATGGTTTGCCACCTTCCCTGTAATCCGGTAAGCTCTTTAACAGCCATTAATCCGCTGTAGATGGCGTCATCCGTAATCGAAAATCCCAATTCTCTTAGTTTAAGGGCAGACATCAATACCGGTAAGACATTTTTAAGCTGGTAGCTTCCCGTAAGATCCAATTTTAGGTTTTCAAACAACAGCTCTTCGCCCTTAAGAATGTTCGTGACCAGCATGCCCGGTTCAGTATGTACCTGATCTGCCTTCAGGATATCGGAGGCAAATTCGATGGCTGCAGTTTCTAACCCGGCCTTTTCAACAAAAACGTTCGCTGAGGGGAATTCCCTTTCGCCTACAATAACAGGTGTATTTTTTTTTATGATCCCCGCCTTCTCAAAAGCGATATCTTCAAGGGTATTTCCCAGAATATTCGTATGATCAAAACTGATGTTCGTTATAACGGATAGTTCGGGTTGAATAATGTTTGTTGAATCTAAACGGCCGCCAAGTCCGACCTCAATAATCGCAATATCTACAGCTTCAGCTGCGAAGAACGAAAAAGCCATAGCAACTGTCACTTCAAAAAATGATGGTTGTATCTCAGCAATCGTAGCTTTTTGCTCCTCAACGAAATTTGTCACGAAGCTTTTGGGCACCATTTCTCCGTTTATACGGATGCGTTCACGAAAGTCTTTGAGGTGAGGGGAGGTATATAACCCGGTTTTATACCCTGCTTGTTGTAGTATGGCGGCAAGCATATGCGAGGTAGAGCCTTTGCCATTGGTGCCGGCTACATGTATCGTCTTAAAATTGTCCTGAGGATTCCCAAGCTTTTTACACAGGACGATGGTATTATGTAAGTCTTTTTTGAGTGCCGCTTCTCCGATTCTTGTAAACATCGGAAGCTTACTGTACAAGTAATCTAGCGTTTCGGTATAGTTCATTCTATGAATTCAAACAGCAAAAGTACTTAAAGCACCTAGACTATTTAACTTTAAAATTAAAAACAACAACACCAAACTGTACATCAGGTGCATTGTCTGACTGGTTTAAACGGGCGCCCATTACAGCTTGCCTGCATTTCTCCCAAAGATCGCGGTCATTCAATGTTGTACCCTTTACACCCGGTACTGCATTGATAACAATACCATCCTTATTAATGGAGAGCCTTACAGCAATCTTGCCTGTTTTCTGGCCGTCGTCTCTGGGCGTTTCCAGGTTTGTGAAGCGCCTTAACGCAATTGGTGTATCTCCAAATCCGGACCCACCTTCACCGTAATTATTAGACAAGGGATCTCCGTTGATACTGCCCTGGTTACCTGGAGTGGTACCGGTACCATCGCCACCTCCGGTGCCTTTATTTGCTTTCCCTTTATACAAAGCGTTTTGGTTGATCGTAGGCTTGGCAGGCTTATCAACCACCGCAGCAGTAGGAGCCGTATTTGTATTCGTCTTTTTAGTATTGATGTTTACAGACTCTTCCGTGTTCTGGGTTTGAATGCTTTTGTCACTAACCTCAGAACTGGTCTCTTGCTGTTTCTCCGGCTTGGGAACAACTTTATCCGGTGTTTTGTTGTTGGCGTTCGGATCGGCAGAAGGCTCTTCAATACTCGTATAGTCTGTACCCATGCCAGTTACAGAAGTACCGTAGTTCACAACAATCCCACCCATTCCAGCCTCAATCGGTGGCTCGAATGTTCCAATGGCTATAAAATAGCTTAAAGCAAGGAAACACCCCATTACAGCAGTGGAAATTCCAAATGCTTTTGGGTAGTTATTTTCTTCTTTAGGATAGGTCATCATTTTTTTGGTTCTACAGCTAAAACAACCTTCAACTTCAATTGGTTGGCTACGTCAAACACCTGCATGGTATTTTCAATTGAAACGCCACGGGCAACGTAGAGGACCAGGGTTAAGTCTGGGGAAGCCTGTTGATAGGTTTGCACCGCTGCCCTCAGGTTCTCTAAAGTTACCTGTTTCTTTTCAACAAAATATTCCAGCTTTTCATTTATAGAAACCGTCACGGTTTTCTGAGCATTGGATTGCTGACCCGATTCGGATCTTGGCAACAGCAATTTCACAACCTGTGGGTTTACCACTGCAGAGGCCAACAGGAAAAACAACAACAGGAAAAACATGATGTCGTTCAGCGCAGAAGTATGGACCTCAACTGTGGCTTTTTGTCTTTTGCGTAAATTCATTATTTACCTGGTTCCTCTAATAAATCAATAAACTCGATTGAATCGGTTTCCATTTGTAAGATGATACGCTCCACCATCATATTCAAGATATGGTACAAAACATACGCCAAAATACCAATGATCAGACCGGTCGCAGACGTAATCATCTTTGTATATAGACCACCAGAGATTGTTCCGATTTCGATTGCACCTTTAATTGAAACATCATGGAAAATCTGAATTACCCCGATGATTGTTCCAACGAATCCAAGCATCGGTGCAATCCCCGCTATGATACCTAGAACGCCAATGTTCTTTTCTAGTTTAGACACTTCAAGTTTGCCAACATTTTCAATTGCGCCTTCAATCTCCTTGATGGGTCTGCCAATTCTTCTTAAACCTTTTTCGAGCATTCTGCTCAATGGCGAATTGTTGTTCCGGCATACAGTGATCGCATGATCCAATTTGCCTTCATGAATGTACTGTTTGATTTGGATCATCAGATTGGATTCTGACTTGGTAGATTTCCGTATGGTGATGTAACGCTCGACGAATATTACCAGCCCTAAAAATGCTAAAATAGCTAAGGGTAACATCACCCAGCCACCTTTGAACAATAGGTCAATAAAATGTATCTCTTGAGGTGGCGCTGTAACAACTTGATTTACTACGTTAGCAGTATCTATTATCCGGTTCGCTGTATCCAGGGCACCTTGTAGCAATGTGATCATATTAGTCTTTTTTGTTTCTGTAAATGTAAATGCCTTTAATCTCTAATTTCTTCTCCAGCCGGTCGCGTTCCATCTTTGCAGCCTTTTCATCATGCAATGTGGCGATGCTCATCTTTAGTCTTTTGCCTGGAATATTCCTGACAACCTTGGCTTTAATGCCATTTCTTCTCATTTGAGTTATGAACCAGTCTGCTTCTTTCTGGTTCAAAACCGAAGCACCTATAATTTCAAAAGTTGTAGTTGTATCTGCAGCTATGAGTTTGCTGCTGTCTGGCAAGATCGTTTGTGATGCAGCCGGGTTTGCTTTTGCCAAACTATCCTGACGTGCTATTGAATCTTGAACTACGCCTGCCTGTATTGCTCTTTGAAGGCTATCTGCCCGAATTTTTGTACTGTCGACAGCAACTACGGCCGGCTCTTTCTCCAGTTCAGTCGTTCTTGGATATAGGAAATAAGCTATTATCCCTAATATCACCAAAGCCAGCAAACTTAAAACAACTTTAAGCATAAGTGTATCCGACTTCTTGGCTGCAGGTTGTTCGTGTATCGTATATTTAATCGAATTCTCAAGCGGTGCTTTTTGAACTTCGATGAGTTGAGGTTCATGTGTTTCGTTCCCTGGATTTTCTTCTTCCAGTAGATTGTCAATAATGATGTTTTCTTCAACAGGGTCAACCTTCACCACTGGTGCCACAGTGTCGTCTACAGTTTCCTGTTCCTCTAAATTTTCTGGAACCTCAGTAATTGTTTCCTCAATCAGTTCTGGTGCTTGTCCCTCGGGCTCAAAGGAAACTGGCTCTTCAACTTCAAAGTCAATATCAGTAGGCTCAATGATTTCAAGCTCAGCAGCTTCCGTTTCATTCGTTTCAGGCGCTACTGTAAGCGGCTCCGCTTCTACAGGCTCGGGAAGCTCTACCGACGAATTCACCTCTTCTACCTGGTTGATTGGCTCCGGCTCGTTGAGCTCTTCGTTTTCCGGTTTTGATGGTTCATTTTGCAATCGCGGCAGGCCGAAGAATTCCAATCCTGCACTAAAGTCCTCTTGAACATCGAGGTGTAAGTTGCCGTTGTCTGTCCTTAATGTTCCAAGCGGAGCGAAGTTCGCGCGTCCATATTCAGACAATTGCAACTTTATACCGTCAACAAACTGTTCTATTGCCGCATTCGCCGATTCTTTACTGATGTTCTCAGCCAAGGCTAAATGGGTACCAAAGGTCTCCTGATCTGTAATTTCTTCCTTAAAGGCAATGGTATAACTAGGAGGTAAGAAGGATTGAGTGGCTGCTTCATATCTGCCTGGGGACTTTTTTTTATAGATCGTTCCCAGCCCAGTTATCCCAATTTCGCGTTGAGATTGAACCAACTCAGCTATGTACTGTAATATCTCCATTCGGGTAAAAATATATTTTAATTATTTAGCAAGCAATTATTAATTATTAAACACTAGAATGAATACGTTAGGCCCCCGAACACGTTAATGCCAATTGCCTGATAGTTTAGGTACTTCGTGTTTTCTGTGTTTAATAAATTATTTGCCCGGATGAAGGCTGAGAATTTGTCATTGATTTTATATCCTGCGCCCAGACCAAGATCTACGAAACCTTTAACGTTTACTGTCGTCTCGATAGAAGGGTTTGGAACCAGGTAAGGACGTGCGGGTTCAGCTGAATACAACTTTGCCTTACTTTCTCCTTGTATGGCCACGGCGGCCGTAAAGTTCAACTTCTTGTTGTAGTTGTACAAAAGGTTTGAGTTCAGGCGTACTTGTGGCTTATACCAGCTTTCCGTTTCCGAGCCTGGTTTATATTGTTCCAAGGTAAGTCCGCCTGTCCAGTTTAAAGCATCACTAATCTGTACCGACATTTCTCCATTGATTCCGGTGAGCTTCATCGTAGTGAAATCATAGATCACGTCAAACTTAGCTGGATCCTGGAAGTTGTTCACAAACAATGGCATGTTCGTGATTTCCTTATGATACGCTTTTACCTTGTAGCCAAAGCCAGGTCCACCTGTACCTTTTATGCCTGCAGTAATACTGAGTTTTTCCACCGAATTCTGCATTTGAATGTCACCATTCAACCATGGATTTTCATCAGTGAATTGCTTCATGGAGTTTCTGTTTACATCACCTTTCAGCTCACCAAAGATTTGAAGGTAGTCGGGGATCAGGGTAAAGTCTGCAGTAACTGCGGGGAAGATCCTGGAAGAACTGAATTCACCGAACTCCTGTACAAAGTTTATTCCTGCATTGATCTTAATCCCGTTTGCCTGAAGGCGGATGTAAGGGTTAAGACGTAAAATATTGTTTCCAATATCTGTTGACAGGCTTTTGGTTGAGCCAAACTCTGCACCAGCAGCAAGGCCTAAATTGAAGGTATTTATCCGTTTATTCAAATAGCCATTTACGACAACGGAATTCTCTTTTGCACTGAATTTATCTCCCCATAAATAGCCGTTTAATTTGGCGGCATAGCTCAAGGCATTCTCATCCGGGCTATAGCGATTCGCAACTTCTGCTTCTGCTTCAATGAAATTAAAAGCCTGACTTTCCGGATCTAAATTAACATCAGGAACATTCTGATTATAACCATAGAAGTTAAGGCCATGCCGTTGGTAGTTAACCCGACCGCTTACGGTGGCCTGTTCGCCTATGCTACGACCGAAAACACTTAATTCCTGCTGATTCTCTTTCTGGCCAATGAGTTTACCTTCCTGGCCGAAATGCCTGAAATAACCGCCCGCCTGTAAGGCTTCATCCCTGCCGGTGTTGATGTATGCTTCCAGGAGCGTGGTAGTTGCGTTACCAAAACCACCTTTGATGTAGTTGTTAATTAGTGCCTGCTTTCTTTCGTCCTCAAGTTGCTGTGCCTGGAGTTTATTAATGTCTGAATTTAGACCGAGCTTTTTGTCTGTTAGGCTATAATCGAATTTGGCCTTAAAGGTAACCACATCATTTAAATCTGGACTTCTTCTCAGTTTTACAGCCTCAGCTAAAACAGGTTTGTAGGGGCGCACCACTTCAATTTCTTCATTAATCGTCTTCTCGTCTTTTTGAGCTTCAGTTGCCTTTTTAGCTTCCGTTGCCTTTTTGGCTTCGGTTGCTTTTTTGACTTCAGTCGCCTTCTTGTCCTGAGCCTGCAAGGAAAGGGAGGCCGAAGTAATTAAAATTAGGGTAGTATATATAAAGTTGCTTATTCTCATTGTAAACCGCTTATTTAATTTTTTGTAATTTTTCCTTCGCCGTAGCTACAATTTCATCTTTACCATCGTAATTGTCGATTAGGCTCAGAAGTGTACTTTTAGCTTGTAAATTGTCTTTCAATGCCACATAGTTGTCTGCAAGAAGCAAGAACGACTTGGCGACCCAGTAATCGTAAGAAGGCATGTTGTTGATCAGGTCAAAACAAGATTTTGTCGATGCCTTGTAATCGCGTTTAGCATATTGGATCGCTGCTAGATTGTACTTTGACTCAGCCGCGGCGACAGTTTTTGTCTTTGTTGCCACACTGCTAAATGCCTTAACGGCCGATGTTGTATCTGCTTTTAACAAGTAGGCTTGTCCTGCATATAGGTCCGCGCTGTTTTTTTCCTCTTCAGAGGCTTTATCAGATTCTTTGATCAGGGCGACATATTTAATCACATCATCCGGCATGTTTAAAGCGCTATATGCTTTTAATAAGTTGTTGATCGCGTAGGTATAATGTGCTTTGTAATCTGCAGTCGTTTCCAGCCTTTTCAGGTAGACGATTGCTTCATTGTATTTTTTCTCTTTTAAATACAATTGAGAAATACTGATCAGGGAGCGCTCTGTGTAATCACTTGTCCAATCGTTCAGGATGTATTCGTAATCAGGAATCGCATCTGCGCTACGGTTAAGTTTAACCAGCGACTCTGCTCGGATGAATTTACCTTCCTTATCGTGGATCGGCTTTGGAAATTTGTCGAAGTAACCATTTACTGCATCGACAGTTCCCTGTGCATCACCTTTCATATATCTCACGTTTGCGGCCTGGAAGACAATATTGTCCTGTTCAGCAACGGAATAATTTCCAATAGGTGTGCTGCTTGCATAGGTAATAAAGCCATTCGAATCACCTTTATCTATATAGATGTTCTTGATAGATTCCAGCGCTTGTTTGGCCTCCTCTGTACTTGTATAATCTGTAATAACTTTCTTGAAGGTCTCCAGTGCTGCATCATCCTGGTTTTGATTGTACTGAACCAATCCGATGGTCACCATGGCACGTGGCACATAGCTGCTTCTTGGGTATTTGCTGATCAACGCTGTCAGGTCTGTCTTAGCTCGATCCAGATCTCCTTTATTAAAATAGGTATATGCAGTCTCGAATCCAGCATCATCCGCATAGTTCGAAGTTGGAAACTGTTTTAACAGGCTTTGCATTGTACTGATCTTTGCATCATCCTGATTCTGTAATCCCTGGATCATTCCCCTTTGAAATAAAGCGTAGTCCTCACCAGCTGCCTTATTTGCTATGATCTTGTTGTAATTTGACAATGCATTCTCGTAACTTTTATTTACAAAATAAGCATCTGCAAGGCGGATCCTTGCATCATTTATTGTGTTCGGATCTTTGTCGTTTCCTTGAATAAAACGCTCAAAATAGGTTGCGGCTTTTGCATATTTCTCATCTTCAAATGCTGCATAGGCGAGTGCGTAGTTCGCATAGTTGTAAACCTTCGTTTTATCTGCGGAAGGCATTTCCAGGAACTTCTCAAAGTTTTGTACAGATTCGCCGAATTTCCGAAGCTCGTATCCAGCTTCAGCCATCCAATAAACAGTTAATGCATTTATCTCCGCATCTTCAGGAAAGTTCTGTGAACGCAGGAACATGGATAAGGCATTTGGGAACGCCCTTTCATTGTAAAACTCGAGTCCGCGGAAGTACGTCACTTTCTGAAAAGCTTCTTTTGCTTCCTGCGACTTAATTTGTATTGGCTGAAGGATATCGATTGCTGCCTGGTAATTCTTACTGCTTAGAAGAATTTCTCCCATCAGGGTTTTTGCTTCGTTTATCCTTTTAGATCCAGGGAACTGTTTTAAGAAACTTGTTGTAGATTCCAATGCCTGCTGTGAAAACTCCAGTTCATAGCTCAATTTGGCGTAGTTCAACCAGGATTCTTCCTGTACAGGCTTGTCAAAGGCAAGACGGGAAGCTCTGAAAAATGCGCTCCGTGCTTTTTGTTTGTCGTTAAGTTCGATAAACGTTTTCCCAAGAGTGTACATCCCATTTTGCAGGTACACATCATCAACGTCTAATTTCTCTAGAATGCTTACAGCCTCTTTATATTTCTTAAGCTGGAAAAGAGAATAGCCATATTGATATATAAAGAGGTTATTTTTTACGTTTGAAGTATTCTTCGAATAAAACTCCTTGAAGTAACGTTCCGCATTTGGGTAGTCAGATTTAGCAAAGTAAGATGCGGCGATCAAACTCAGCATTTCCGCTTCATACTGCTGCTTGGAAGTTTTTAGGACTGGAATTGCGTAGCTAATTACATCATCATAACGCTCATCCAAATAATACATGGAGGTAATATAGTAGGGGTAGCTTGCTTCATAAGTTGGAGAACCCTTAAGCTTCTCGAAGTTAGCCAGTGCCGTTTTATATTCTCTATTCAAATAGTTGATGTAGGCGAAGTAATAGGTTGCACTTTCCTGGTAAGGAGATTCTACCTTTTTTACAGCTTCAAATAATGGCTCCGCTTTTTCAGTATTGTTTAGTTGAAAATAAGAATAGCCCTGTTTGAATTGGTATTCTAATCGCTGCTTCTGAGAAAGCGTAGATGGATCCGTTTTTTCGAACCACTCTAATGCCTTCTGATAGTTCTTCTGTTCAAAGTACGACTTGCCGACATGAAAATAAGCAAGTTTGGTGTTGGGATTTAAAGGGTAATCCTTGATGAAGCTTTGGAATAATCCTTCGGCATCGTTATTACCAAGCTCAAGGGCGCAAACCGCGGCATAGAACTTCGCATTTTCTTTTAAAAGAGATAGTTCCGCATTGCTTTCTTGCTGGGTTCCAGGCCTTTGTCTTACTTGCTCCACCAGCTTAAACTGCTGTGCAGCGGCAACATATTTTTCGTTATTCAGGAGCTCTAGGCCGGTTTCATAATTCTTATTCAGGTTTACTAACGCACTGATCTGTGCATAACTGGCGGAAAGGTTACCGGCTAATAGTAGCGGAATAAAAAGGTATTTTTTCTGCATGGGTTTCAAAAATGGTAGCTGCGAATATAGGTATTACAACATAGGTTGTTAACACAAGAAATCAACATGTGTTGATAACACAGCAGTAACGAAAGATTATTAATCTTCGTATAAAAATCTTTAAAGAAAGTTAAGCTCTTTGCGATGCAAGTAAATAAAGTACAGCCATTCTTACAGCCACACCGTTTTCAACTTGCTCTAGGATAATGGATTGCTTGCTATCGGCCACGTCACTGGTGATTTCTACTCCCCGGTTAATTGGGCCAGGATGCATCACAATGATCTCCTTGTCCAGGTTGTCAAGGATCTGTTTGTTCAGGCCATACATCATTGCATATTCTCTCAAGGATGGAAAATACTTAATATCCTGACGTTCCAACTGGATGCGCAGCATGTTTGCAACGTCGCACCAGTTTAAGGCTCTAATCAGATTGTGTTCAACGCGAACGCCTAGATCCTTCATGTATTTTGGAATCAGTGTGGTTGGTCCACATACCATGACTTCTGCGCCAAGTTTCTGCAGGCAAAGAATATTGGAGATCGCTACACGCGAATGCAAAATATCGCCTACAATAACGATCTTTTTTCCGGCAACAGATCCAAGTTTTTGGCGGATGGAGAAGGCGTCCAATAACGCTTGTGTCGGGTGCTCATGGGCGCCATCACCTGCATTTACAATTTGAGCATTGATGTGTTTGCTTAGGAATACGCCGGCGCCAGCGTATGGATGGCGCATCACGACCATATCAACTTTCATCGCCAGGATGTTATTTACCGTATCAATCAAGGTTTCACCTTTACTTACCGAAGAGGAGGAAGCCGCAAAATTAACAACATCTGCTGAAAGCCTTTTCTCTGCAAGCTCAAAGGACAGTTTGGTACGTGTTGAATTCTCAAAAAAGATATTTGCTATGGTGATGTCACGCAACGATGGTACCTTCTTAATTGGCCGGTTTATAACACCCTTAAAGTTGTCGGCAGTTTCGAATATCAATTCAATATCATCTCGGTTAATATCTTTGATGCCTAAAAGATGCCGGGTTGATAATCTGTCTGCTGCCATTATTTAGTTTTTTCTGATAATAAAAGTACTCTGTCTTCTCCTTCGGTCTCATTCCAGCTCACCCTCACCAATTGAGAATCGAGACTGTCAACCTGCTGACCGACGTAGTCGGCTTCAATAGGTACATGTCTTGAAAATCGCCGGTCAATCAGCACCATCAGCTCCACCCTTGCTGGCCTGCCATAGGCAAGCAGTGCATCTAAGGCCGCGCGAATTGTTCTGCCTGTCCAGAGTACATCATCGATAAGAATAACATTCTTTCCTTCAATAATAAAGTTGATGGTATTTGAGCTGGCGGATGAAAGTCCGTCTTTGCGCCTGAAGTCATCTCTGAAAAAAGTAATGTCAAGATTGCCTTTGAGGATTTTGCTATTTGGAAGGATAGCAGACAACTCTTGTTGCACACGATCGGCGAAATAACTACCACGTGGCTGTATGCCGATTAGAACAGTATCTGAGAAATCAGTATGGTTCTCTATCAGCTGGTGACAAAGTCGCTTAATTGTAATCTGGAATTTTTTACCGTCTAGCAGGGTTTTCTTTTGCATTGACATAGGATTAGGCAAATATAAAAATTCACATGGAAAAATCTGAACCGATTACAATTAAAATCTAAGAGGCTGCCTTCTGTGCTACGGTATAAGCTTAGGTCCTTAATAGCAGAGCTTAAAATTTGAAGAAGGCTACAAATTAATTGGCTTTTAACAGGCCGCTTGTTGGGTCTCGTTAGGGCCTATTTAGGGCTAACGGCCCTAGATAGGCCCTAGCAACCCCCTAGAAAAGCCCTAGAAAGGCCTTAGAAAACTGGGCTTGTCCTATACTGTGTCTTATACTCCTTTTACTTGTCACATTAAGTGTTTATTCTGGTTTCACTCCTATGTTTGATTTCGATTTCAGGAGTGTTGAAGAAAAATTCGGATCAATAGTTGATTTAATTATGAGATATAAATATTAGATTACATTTTAGTTTATCGCCTATCAATTAAAATCAAAGCCATTTATGTCAAACACATCACGTCGACAGTTTCTTACACAATTAGCAGGTGCAGCAGTTCTTGGTATTGGTGCCACTTCCTGTACCATGAACAGAATAATTTCCTCCACCGGCAACAACTCTATGGCGGGTTTCTTTGAAATTTCTCTTGCTGAATGGAGTTTTCACAAAGCTTTAAATGCTGGAAAAATGACCAATCTCGATTTTCCAGTCATTGCCAAGCAGCAATATGGAATAAATGTGGTTGAATATGTTAACCAGTTTTTCAAAGACAAGGCAAAAGACACCAATTACTTAAATGAATTATTAAAACGTTGTAAAGATAACGGCGTTAGAAACCATCTGATCATGTGTGATGGCGAAGGCAACTTAGGCGATACTGATAGTGCAAAAAGAACGCAGGCTGTAGAGAACCATTACAAATGGGTAGAAGCCGCCAAATACTTAGGATGCCGCACCATTCGGGTAAACGCTGCCGGTAATGGGAGTGCAGAAGAAGTGCAGAAGGCGGCAATTGATGGTCTTAGTCGCCTGGCAGAATATGCCGCAAAAGAAAATATCAATGTAATTGTTGAGAACCATGGAGGATATTCATCTAATGCGCTATGGTTAACAACAGTAATGAAAAGTGTCAACCAGCGCAATCTTGGCGTTCTGCCAGACTTCAATAATTTCTGTCTTAAGAGAGAAGGTGCAAATTGTACGGAAGAGTATGACAGATACAAAGGAGTGACAGAAATGATGCCTTTTGCAAAAGGTGCCAGTGCGAAAACTATTGACTTTGATGAAAACGGTAATTGTATTGAAACAGACTATTACAAGATGTTAAAAATCATAAAGGACTCCGGATTTCATGGCTATATAGGGATCGAGTATGAAGGCGAAAAACTAAGTGAAGAAGAAGGTGTACGCAAAACCAAAGCGTTACTTGAGAAAGTTGCTGCAAGTTTCGTATAGATATACAATTGTTATTGTGTCGCCCTAAATAGGTTCACATGTATTACAAGAGAATATGTCCTTATCAGAGATTTCTCAAGTAATAGTTATTCTTTCAATTATAGTTCAAATAGTTTAGGGTTACCATAACGATAACATTATACGCCCTTTGCGAATTGGCAGGGTTCAGTATGTCCAATTGACCACCTATTTTTTTCCTATTGTTTTTTTTGGAATTGCAGCCTTCGCTCATTTGTTAAAACTATATCTGATGTTACGGCTGATTAAGAGAAAAAAATAATTTTCTTAAAAGAGTTCGAGGCCAACGTTTGAGTGGAATTTAATTGATTGCCAGCCAGGCAAAAGTGTTGTGAATTATTATCTTTGCCGCCCAACCTACACATACAAATGGATTTAAATATTATAGACACACTTAAGGCTTCACAACAATCAATTCTGGAAAAGTGGATTGCCAGCCAGTTAAGCTTACAGAGTTTCAGCGGTGATCTGATCAGTAATCAGGAAATTGAGGAACAATCAGCAGAGCTTCTTGACACGCTGTTTAAAACCTTAACTACGGAAAACATTGAAAGATTCGGATCGTCTGACTTCGATGAAGTAATTGAATGTCTTTCAGAAATTTCTGTGAGCCGTGCAAAACTTGGATTTAGTCCAAAAGAAACTGGAGGTTTTGTAAGTGGCTTGAAGAATGCCATTCTGGAAGTGTTGGAAACGCAACTTGCCGGCGATGTCTCTGCACTGTATGCCGCCAGCAAGAAGATGAACAATCTATTTGACAGCTTCAGCATCATCACATTTGAAACCTTCATTCAGGGAAGAGAAGAGGTTATCAACAGACAAACAGATGAAATCTCCGAAATTTCTACACCTGTTATTAAGGTTTGGGACGGAATTCTTGCCATGCCAATAATTGGAACCCTTGATAGTGCACGTACTCAGGTTGTAATGGAAAACTTGTTGGAAGCTATTGTAGAAACCAGCAGCAG
>JAQBOT010000447.1 GCA_028287885.1 Pedobacter sp. | reverse complement strand
CAGCCCCTAAGCTCTCATTGAAAGTATTTTGATAGGAATAACCACCAATAAGGTTGAAGTCATGTTTGTTAATCTTTTTGGAATAAGACAGTGTGCCTTCAAATATATTATTTGTAAGATCATTTTCCGCCCTGGATGCCTGGCCCCCCTTACCACTCTGCTGCTGGAAGAAGTCTTGATTGTTGCTGAACGAGCCACTAAAATAATCATTTTTGATCAGCGAGTAGGTAAGATTTGCTTTCAAACCCTCTATTATTTGGTAACTAAGGCTCATGGTCCCAAGCATTCTTTTTTCTCTGCTGCGATTGATGTTGTTGTTCAAATTGCCTACCGGGTTCCATTGAAGCTGGAATGGGATATCTGGATTTTCAAAGAAAGTTCCATCAGGGTTGCGCACAGGATAGGTTGGATTCATATTTAGTGATTGTGCAATGGCACCGTAGTTTGCAAAGCTCTTGTTGTCGAAAGAGTTTGTCAACAATACGGAAAGATCAAGTCTGTCGTTCAAGGCCTTACTATTTAGGCGGAACGTGCCATTAAGAAATTCCCTGTTCGTTGACTGATCCATGCCTTGAAAGTTCCTGTAATTGACCGAGGCATAGTAGGTCGTCTTTTCTGATCCCCCGCTGAAAGACAGGTTATGGGAGTTGCTTATCGGTGTTCTTGTAACTTCATTAAACCAGTCGGTAGATGCACCTCCATCATCAAGGACACCTCTTTCCGTAGCAAGCTGGCGATACTGTTCGGCATTCAAAACTTCATAACGCTTAGCAATCCGATCCGTTGAAAAACTTCCATTGTAGGTTACCGTTGTTCTGCCAGGGGTTCCCTTTTTCGTTGTTACGATGATAACGCCTGCGGTTGCTCTTGAACCGTATATTGCAGCTGCAGAACCATCTTTTAAGATGTCAATAGATGCAATATCAGCCGGAGCAATCGTCTGTAGGTCACCGCCTGGGACACCGTCAATAACAATTAGAGGCTGGGAATTACCCTCCACTGTTGCTGGCCCTCTTAGAGAGAAGTCTGCTGTAGCGTTTGGATCGGATCCACTTGGACGGGTGATCGAAAGTCCGGCAACCTTGCCGGCGATTAAAGCCATAGGGTCAGTGATCATACCGCCATTAAAATCTTCAGCCTTCACAGTTGCAATTGAGCCGGTAACGGTCTCCCGCCGCTGAGTACCATAACCGATTACAACGACTTCATTTAAAGACTTGGGTTCGGGTGTAAGCGATGCATTGACCACAGTCCGGCCAATGATGGCTTCTTCCCGGCTTTTATAACCTATGTACGACAGGACAAGGATATTTCTTCCTTCCGGAACAGTGATCGAATAGCTACCGTTTGCGCCAGAAACTGCACTTTGAGTAGAATTTTTGACTTTGATGTTCACACCTGGAATCGGCGATCCTCGTTCGTCAGTAATGGTTCCCGTCACTACCCGACTTTCTTGTGCGACGGCTTGCTGCATGAGCAGCACAAACAAAAAGAGCAGAAGCCACTTAGGCCCTTCCAATTGTTTGGTAATAGTAGTTTTCATACGGTCAATTATTTAGGTGATATTTGGTTAGTTGGTTTTTCTTATAAAGCGAATTCCATATCCGCCAAGTGGTAATGTCAGCATGGCGCTTGTCGCCGCGGTGGATCTAAAATTTTCCCCGGTTAGTAAGTCGCAGTACTGATCTTCCTTATTTCTATCCGCTCCGTTTATGCCTGCCGTGCTTAGTTCGGCATCTACGGGATTGCCGTACAAATTCAGAATTACAAGAATCTTTTCTGAAGCTGTGAACCTCTGGAAAGCAACAATTGAGCTGTTTGTCGATTGCACCTCCTTCATTTGCCCAGCTGTAAGTGCCGGATGTTTTAAGCGCAGTGTAATAAGAAGCTTATAGTAATTGAATAATCCAGAGGAATCTCCAGACTGTATGCTTTTCAGTTTGCTGAAAATTGTTTTTGACGAATAAGGATGGAGCTTAACACCAATTTCCTGACCATTGTAAATCATTGGAATTCCAGGCAGTGAAAAAACCAGACCCGCAGCCATCTTGGTTTGCTGCAGGTTATGTGTCGCGAGAAATCTGGGCACATCGTTATTTTCCAGAAATCTTAGAAGCATATTTGCATGTTCATTTCCATCAAAAAGCTGCTTTTTCAGTAATAGAACACGCTTGCTGCTGTCTGACAAATTAAAGATCGTAAGGCTTAGTTTAGGGTCGTACTTGGTTTGCCAGGACCACTGGGAAACCCAGGTTGTATCTGATGTCCAATCGTAGGCTGCATCATACCCTTGGACAAAAGGTGCCTTTAGACTGCCTTTGTCCTCTGCCAATAAAAACAAGCTTGGCTTCATGGCTTTCAACTCCAACCGTAACCTCCTGCTAAATTCTGGATTTCGTGCATTGATCCCCCAGATTGCGTCAAACCTGTAGCCGTCGATATCAAAGTTTTTAATCCAGAACTTGCAGACCTCAATCATCCATTGTTGAACTTCAGGATTGTTGTAGTTTAGATTTACGAGATCTTTCCAAAAATAGGATACAAAACCAGCTGAATCTTTCTGGTAATAACTCGAGTATGCTTTCCCGTCGTTCGCATGCTGATAATAATTGAAGTAGTGTGAATTCTGTCTATACTGAATAACATTCATTGCATAAGGGTGGTGTATTGATGTATGGTTCGGAACGATGTCAAAGAGCACCTTCATTTTCAGTTGTTTAGCTGTGCTGATCAGCTTCCTTAGCTGATCTTCATCCCCTAAATCCTCACGTAATGTGAAAAAATCGATAATATCATAACCTTGTCCTCGATTAAATGTCTTAAAGATTGGCTGCAACCAAATTGTGTTAATTCCAAGAGCCTGTAACTCTGGCAATTTTGCCGTTATATCGTCGTAGCTTCCTTTTTTTACAAAATTTGTCGGAGTAATTTGGTAAATCACCGCATTGTCCACCCAGGAAGCATGATCTTTCGTCAAATCAAATGCCTGCAGCCTCCCATTCTTCCTAGTCACGTAGGTCGCAAAGTTCGCTGTGTCCTGACCCGCAATTACCTGAAGCTTAAAATTGTAAGTCCCTTCTTTTCGGGGAATTCGAACCTTTGTAGAAACAGCGTTAGTCATATTAAGCTTGCATTGCGCAGGATTATTTGGATCTGCAATCCATGTAAATGCAAGCGGTTTATCGTTTGCCCGAAAAATCAGCTCATGTTGTAGTGTTACGCTGTTTCCTTCTATTTTCGCGTAGGGCCTTACCAGCGGTTCTGGCTTGTACCCAAGTTCCAGGATTAAGGTGTCTGAGCTGATACCCGAACCATCATTTGTAACCCAAATTTTGTTTCTGCGCGAATTCAGGCGTATCTGGATCAGAAAGGAATGGTCAGCTTTCAAGGCTACATCAAAGACCGCCTCGTTGATGTGCAGCCTTAGCTTTTTCACCTCAAGTTCGCTGACCTTGCCAGAAATTATCTGCGTAGGAAGCCATACGATCGCATCTTTCTGGTGCAAAACAATCGCAGCAAAGCCCCTTTCTGCCATTGCAAAAAGCAAAATTAACAAAAGGATCTTCGAGGTATTTTTCATTACTCAGCCATTAAAAATCTTATGTTTTCAAGAGGTTTGGAAGACAGGTGCCATCTTGGATTTTCTTCTTATCCGCATATAGATGATTAAGCCTGTAAACAGAAATATGAGCAGGATAGGGATCATAAGTGTTAATTGAAGTATCTCCGGTCCAGCCTGGCTTTTTGCAATTTGTACGGCACTTCCCATGTCCGAGTTTGCCGAAGCCCCCAAATACTCGGAAACGCTAGAATTTGCGGGCAGGTAATTAGCAATCAGTTGATCATAGTGTTTGCCCATGAAAATACTGTAAATGGAAACAGCAAACATACCGGCGCCGCCAATTAGATTTAAACCTAAGGCGCCCGACTTTGGAATGTTTTCAGCTACAAAACCGATCATTGTTGGCCAGAAGTAACAAACACCGATTCCGAATACAAGTGCGGCAAAGAAAACGGCGTTACCAGTCAATGTACTCAGAAGGAACAAGCCGAGTGATGCAATTACTGCCGAAAGCAACAAAACGCCCTGAGGGGAAAACCGGCGCACCACAGGCTTGGCGAACGCCCTACCAATCACCATAACTCCGGTTGTCAGTGTCAGAATTAAAATTGGGTTTTGAGTGACATTTTTAAGCAATACATCAATCCATTGTCCCGTAAAGAGTTCCGTTACCGCCGTCCCGAACATGCAAATGAACATAAAGATAAATAAAGGCGACAAAACAGCCTTATACATGTCAGCAGTTGAGTAGCCGGAAGCTACCCGCTCTGTCACAGGGAATTTCAGCGTAGAAAAAAGATAGCCATAAATAACGGTCGGAATTAGCATGACGGCAACCTGGACCTGCCAGCTGATGTTCAAAAAATTACATAGAAGTACCAGCAAGGTTCCAATAACAATGCCGCCCGGGAACCATAGATGAAAATGATTTAGCTTTGTGGTTTTATTGTCTGTAAAGATTGAAGCCACAAGTGGATTACATGCCGCTTCTACTGTGCCATTTGCGATACCGATCAATAGGGTCGAAATGAACAGGGTCCAGTAGCCGGTTGCAAACACGGTCAGGGCGATTCCTGCTATATGAAATAAGAAGGCGAGCACAAGCAAATTCTTCATTCCAATGGTATCCACAATAAAGCCACCCAGAACGATCGCTAGCGGGAAGCCCCAAAAAGCCGCGGCGGTAATTACCCCGAGCTCTTCATTAGACAGGCGGAAATCCGAGCCAAGTTTATTTAAAATGCCCGCACGAATGCCAAAGGAAAGGGCAGTAACAAGTAATGCCAGGCAGCTCGCCGTAAAAAGTTTTTTCGTCTCAATTGTTTTCATATCTGGTTTTATTAGTTTTTTATATACTTGATTACTTTCCCGAAATAATGATCAATCCCAAGCCGGCAATGAAAAAAACGAACATGCCGGTAAGGAAACCTACAATTTTTGGAGAGGCGTTCTTAAACTCACGCCAGACAAGAACCCCCCACAGTACAGCAATAAGGGTTGCACCCTGCCCCAGGCCATACGAAATTGCTGGTCCCGCTTTTCCGGCGGCAATTAAATTGAATAGATTGCCCAGCGCCCAAATTGATCCACCAAGTAAGCCTACCAAGTGAAGGCCTTTTCTACCAGAAAAATATTCCTTGTAGCTTAATTTTGGTCCCTCAACAGGCCGCTTCATCATAATCGTATTGAAAAGCAAATTGCTAATGAGTATGCCGGTTGAAAAAACTACACAGGCTGTATACGGGGTCATTTTACCTGAAGCAGGCGAAACAAAGTCGTTCAGATCCATAGAGCCTGCAACAAACCGGTAGAACAATGACATCAACACACCAGCGAGAACAGAGATCAGAATTCCTTTACCACCTGCTTTTTTCTTGCCAGACTCCCCGGCACGGAAAGCAATACCGTTTAGAACAATTGCTACAGAAACCAGGGCAACGCCAACGAAGAGCAACAAAGGATCACCTTTTTCCAGGAGAAAATAATTGACCACCACGCCAAGGATTAAAGCGATGCCGATTCCAACCGGGAACGCGACCGCCATCCCCGCTATCGCGATTGCCGTTGTAAGTAAAATGTTGGCCAGGTTGAAGATAACTCCACCAATAAATGCACTTTTCAGGTTTGCAAATGATGCCTGCGACAGATCGTTTAAAAAGCTCCGTCCAGCATCACCAAAGCTTCCGAGCGTAAAGGCTGCAAGCAAGGAGAACACAAAAATACCAATTACATAATCCCAGTAAAACAATTCGTACCTCCACCTGCCCGACACCATTTTCTGAGTGTTCGCCCAGGATCCCCAGCAAAGCATTGTAATAACACAAAAAAATACGGCGACAATATAATTTTCAACTATGAACATAATTCTAGATTTAGACGAACATTTATTCCGGATCTACCATTTTAAATTTCTTTACGATAAGCTCATTGCGGAATGGAATTGAAGATTGGGCACCAAGCTTAGTCACCGATAGTGACGATGCAAGGCAAGAAAACTCTACAGCTTTAAGAAGCTCCTGACCTTCGGAGAGTGCTACTGCCAGAGCGCCATTAAATACATCGCCTGCTGCCGTGGTATCTACCGCCTCTACTTCAGGGGTGGGGATCATACTGAATTTCCCCTCCGTGTAAACAGCAGCTCCCAGCCGGCCTAAGGTTATGATAACATGTTTAACGCCCTTCTTAGAAAGACTGATTGCCGCCCGCTCTGCAGAGTCGATGTTTCTAATCCTTATGCCAGTAAGCATTTCTGCTTCTTTCGCATTAGGCGTGATGATATCTATGTTTCTTAGCAGTTCCGGGGATAAGATATTTGCGGGGGCTGGATTAACGATAAGCTTGATTTTATTTGCAGCGGCGTATCTCGCAACGAGATTTACGGTTTCCATTGGGATCTCCAATTGCAGGAGGATAATGTCAATGCGATTGATTTTTTTGAATATTGATTCTACCTCAGTGGGCAACAGGTTCGCGTTTGCTCCAGAAGCCACAACAATACTGTTTTCCCCATGTTCATCAACGGTAATTAACGCTACCCCTGAAGGCAGGCTGTCATCTGCCAGAATGTACAAGGTATTGATGCCTTCGTCGTCGAAGAGCTGTGAGGATTGCTTACCAAAGACGTCATTGCCGGTCTTAGTGATAAAGGTAACGTCCCCACCTAGCCGGGCAATCGCCACAGCCTGGTTTGCACCTTTACCTCCGGGATTCATAAAAAAGGATCCGCCCAATACAGTTTCTCCAATAGCTGGCAAATGGCTGGTTTTTACAACCATGTCCATATTGGTACTGCCGACGACAATTATTTTCTTGACATCCATGCGATACAGGTAAAAGATATATTTGGTTATTCTGATCAAATGTATGTTAAGCGGCCAAGGGATTAATGCCAAAAAAGGATGGAATTAACAATCTCAGAGGTACAAACCTTAGTGCTTACCGAATCTATGTTGCTGTTTTATAAGTAATTAGAACTTTAAATTATTTAAATACCAATAAGTATGAAAACCGATGTGTAAATTAATAGAGGTAATGCCTTGTTCCTACTCAGCATAAAAGCTACCTAAAACCTTTACTCATGCTCAAAAGCGACGTAGTCAGATTGGTTAAAACTTTATCCAGCACAGAAAAAAGGTATTTCAAACTTTATTGCAAGAAACAATCCGGCGACCGCGCCTATCTTGCCTTATTTGACATCATAGATCAAACTCAACTTAAAGACATCTCACACCTTCAAAATAAACTCCATAGCATACATCCGGAAGCTTCATTTGAGACCACGGCCAATTATTTGGTTAAAACCTTAACAAATAGCCTTGTCTATTTCAAGTGCGAAAAGGATTCCTTGTTCCAGCAAATGCAGTCCTTTATGCGGGCTAGAATATTGTTTGAACGGGCACTCGTTTCAGAAGGCTTTAAAGAACTCGGCAAAGCACAGAAGTTGGCTGGTTCGACGCAGAACTACCTGATGGAATACATGTGCTGCAGAGAGGAACTCGACATGTTAGCCAACCTGAACTTCCCTGATATGAACGAAAGTAAACTCCTCGAACTTCAGACCAAAGGGAAGAGCAGCCTAAAAAGCTTATCGCAGGTACATGACCACCATTCACTGTTTGAAATTTTAAAAACAAGATTAACCTGTCTTGGAATGTCCGTTTCCGAAGAAGCGAAAAGAACATTCAACGATCTCCTATTGAGTGAACTTAGCCTGGTGACGAGCAAAGTTGCATTTAACTTTCAAGCAACCAAGCTGCACCTGATGTTTCAATCTTTCTTTTTTACTTCAATTGGCGATTATCGATCTGCATTAAAAACCTTCTCCGAACTTGATGCATTGTTTCAAAACAACATGGAAAATGCAGGTTACCTGCATTTGGATTATCTATCTACCTTGGAAGGTATATTAGACAGTTTGCGCACCATCCGTGCCTATAAGCAGATGCCTGAATATATATTGAAAGTCAAAGCATTGATACAAGAAAAGAACACGGAACAGTTTAACCAAAGGGTTGCGAAAACCGTCGTTATTTTCCAAATGACGCGACTTATCGGCGAAAACCATTTTGCAGCAGCACTTGCACTTTCAGCCAGTCAAGAAAATCAATCCTTGAAAGATTCCATCATCACAGACTATGAAAGACATTGCGAATTGTTATTTTACTGTGGCTTGGCGCATTTTGAACTAAAACAGCGGGATAAAGCCTTGAAGTACATCAATCAAATAACGCTGCTTGGAAAGGCAAACTACCATAGTGCTATTTACAAAGCGGCAAAACTTCTCGGCATTATCATTCGTTATGAATTGGGCGATATCGAGTACATCCAATATGAAATCCGCGCATACAAACGATTACCACAAAATAAAGGTGTAGTCTTGAAAATAGAGAAATTAATCTTTAAAATTGCCATTCTAGATCCCCATAAAAATAGCGTCGTAAAAAACAATTTAATCTTTAAGAAATTGCAGCCCCTAATAAGCCAGATCCAGAATGAAAAATATGAACTGCAGATAATAAAGTTCTATGATTTTCTTGCTTGGATCGAAGCGAAGTTTCAAAGTAATAAACATGACTAAACCAACCACATTGATCAAATTAACTGCTACTATCCTCTTTCTCTCGTTTTATTCTTGCGCCTTTGCTCAAAATACACCAGACACCTCGAAGACCCTTAAGGAAGTTGTAATCAGGCCTTACTTTAAGGCACAACCCTTAATGCGTGCAACCGCAGCCGTTGGCCTGCTCAACGCTCAAATTTTACAACAGCAAAGCAGTAGTTCTCTCCTACCCGCAGTAAATACGGTGCCAGGAGTTCGTATGGAAGAACGCTCGCCAGGCAGTTACCGGCTTTCCATTCGCGGTAGCCTCTTACGCTCACCTTTTGGTATTCGTAATGTTAAAATCTATTTTGACGAATTTCCATTAACAGATGCTGGAGGTAATAGCTATTTAAACGCGTTGGATGTAAGTGCCTTGGGTCAAATACAAATCCTTAAGGGTCCTCAGAGTAGTATTTATGGAACAAACTCCGGTGGAGTTGTACTATTGCAATCTGGAAATAACATCCAGACACCAACAGCAAGCTTAAAGCTGGAAGGCGGCGCTTTCGGCTCATTTCATGAGCATGTCACCCTTAGCAAGGACTGGAATAAGTACCACCTTGCGATAACACAGGCTTATCAGACCAGTGATGGCTATAGGGAACATAGTGGAATGAAACGTAAATATTTTCAAATCGCTCAGAAACTTGAATACAGTCCTTCCGCGAATCTTCAGGCCTTAATTTTCTACTCTGATCTTAACTATCAAACACCGGGTGGATTAACAGCGGCACAGCTGGCGCTAAATCCCCGGGCTTCAAGACCGGCTGCAGGTGCAATTCGGAGTGCTGTTGAACAGCAGGCAGGCATCTTAAGCAAAATGCTTTTTGCTGGCATTTCAAACAGCTGGCAGATTTCCGAACACATTAAGCATGTTGCATCTGTATTTACAAGCTATACGGATCTCAAGAACCCCTTCATTACAAACTACGAACACCGTAAAGAATTCACATTAGGATTGCGTACTTATCTGCAATATGAAAAAAATGCAACAGACATCGACTACTCGGTAAATCTTGGCTTTGAGGGATCAGGTACTGCTTCAGACAACGATAACTACGACAATAATTTTGGAGCTCCGGCTGCTGTCCAGGCATCCGACAAGCTTAAAGCAAGTTCAAACTTTGCATTCGCCCACATCAACCTCGATTTGTACAAGAAGCTGCTGGTCGAACTTTCAGCAAGTGCAAACTTGTACAAATACAATTATGAAAGCCTTGCACCTGTCGCAATCGCCCAACAAAGTAAAAACTTCGACGTCCAGTTTATGCCAAGACTGGCCTTGTCGTATTTATTTGACCCCTCCATTTCTTTTAGGGCATCAATCAGCAAGGGCTATTCGCCACCTACACTGGCAGAAGTACGGGCCTCAAACAACGTAATCAATGTTGATCTGCAACCAGAGTCTGGATGGAATTATGAAACGGGCCTACGCTTCCAAACGGTTGACAACCGCATCTCTCTGGATCTAACCGGTTTCTATTACCACCTGAACAATGCAATTGTAAGGAGACTTAATGAAAATGATACTGAATTCTTCATCAATGCAGGAGGTACAAAGCAGTATGGCCTGGAAAGTGCCGTAAGCGCCTTTATTTTCCCTTATGCTAAAACCCGCTTCATCAGAAGTCTTCAACTCAGAAATGCCTATACCCACAGTCGTTTTAAATTCAGCAATTACCTGGACAGAACAGCAGACTATTCAGGGAATGATCTAACGGGCGTACCAAAGCACACCGTCACAAGCAGTGTTGACGTACAATTCCCGGCTGGTCTCTACTTCTTTGTACAGCATAATTATACCGCAACGATCCCGCTTAATGATGCAAACACCGTATATTCTAGACGTTACAACCTTGTACAAGCAAAAGTGGGTTGGACTGGCCTTAGAATGAATAAAAGCAGCCTTGAAATTTATGCCGGGGTAGATAATCTGCTTAATGAGCAATATAGTCTTGGAAATGATTTGAATGCCGCCGGATCAAGGTATTACAACCCGGCAGCAACCCGCAACTTCTACGCCGGCCTCAGCTATCGTTTCAATAGGTAGGGTGCTATATATTTTATAGAATTGAAAACTTACCTTTGCCTCCCCTTGATGAGAATTTTCATCGACGAATAAAAAGTAATATGGCCTTGAGTAATAACAGCGGAAGTCAAAAGAGTTTACATACGAAAAATCAGGGCGTATCCACCCTTCTTGCATTCGCTTTACTTCCATTATCCGGCTTTGCCACCGACATATACATTCCTTCCTTGCCTACAATGGCTGCAGATATGCAGGTAAGCGATATCCAGGTTCAATTAACCCTGAGTTTGTTTCTGATCAGCTACGGAATATCCCAATTGTTTATCGGAAGTGTGGTAGACAGCTTTGGACGCTATCGGCTGAGCTTGATCGCGCTGATCATTTTCGCCCTGTCCTGCATCATCATCGCCACTTGTCACAACATCTATATTATATATCTTATGAGGATCCTTCATGGGTTTACGGTAGGTACCATAATCGTCGCCAAACGCGCCTACTTTGTTGATGTCTTTTCCGGTGAAAAACTGAAACATTATTTAAGTCTTTTCTCCATCATTTGGTCAACTGGTCCCATTGTAGCACCATTTCTCGGTGGATACCTGCAAACCATTTTTGGCTGGGAATCTAATTTTTACCTACTGGCCGGACTGGCGTTGGTGATGGCCGTCTTAGAGCTGATATACAGCGGTGAAACCTTACAGCACTTTGCGGCATTCAAGTTGAAATCCATAACAAACGTATACATCCAGATGATCAGTACAGCAAGTTTCACCCTGGGCATTGTTATGCTCGGGCTTGCCTATTGCATGATCATGGTGTACAACATGACTGGCCCCTTTATAATTGAACATAAGTTTGGATTATCTCCAGTTATTGCCGGCTACAGTTCGCTCTTACTAGGCTTTGCCTGGATGGTTGGTGGATTCATAGGTAAAGCGACGATCAATAAACCGTTCTTTAGGAAAATGAAAGCAAACCTTGGCTTACAACTGTTGTTTGTCGCCTGTATGATAGTCAGCATCAGGTTCATAGAAAATGTATATGCAATGCTTTTCTTCGCCTTTATCATCCATGTGACTGCGGGTTACATCTTCAATAATTATTTTACCTATTGTTTGGGTAAGTTTCCGAAGAATGCTGGTATAGCAAGCGGACTGACCGGCGGTATCAATTATGTTATCGTCTCTTTTCTAAGTTATGGCATCATTTCTTTCTTACCAGCAAAGGATGAGGGAAACCTCGCCGCAAGTTATCTGGTGATCACGATCTTGTCTGGCTTAGTCATGCTGCTCATCGTATCGATGGCAAAGAAAAATCCTGAACAAGCTTAACGACCGTTAAAGGTGTTTACCGTCAGCGTCTTCCACCTAATATATCCCAGTTGCGCGCACTTCTCTCCTACAAGTTGCTCCACCTCTTTTGGAACGTCATTAACAACCCTCCACCTGACACTGTATTTGCTGTTGTAGCCAATATAAACAACGAGGTCATCAAACATAGGTTCAACTTGCTCAAGATCTCTCAAGTGCAAGTCCTGTAGCTCCTTCGCAAAACGAGTCAATCTTTCATTCATCACTTTTGCTAAAGGGACAGCCGGCTTAATCTCTGGTTCGATGATAGGAACAACGGTTACGATCATATTACATATTGAATACTACAAATATTAGCAAATTAAAGTATAATGCCAAATAAAAACCGACTTAACTCTTTTCCAGATATGATAAGAGCTAAGTCGGTGATTTAGGTATTTGTTAAAGCCGATGGTATGGCTTTGTTTAGCAAGCTTAATTAGTGGTTCACGCGAACAGCAGACTCTACAGAGACTTGAACTTTTTTCATGCAATACCAGCCAAAAATTAAGATATAAAAGTAACAGGCACCGGGTACGATAAAG
>JAQBOT010000403.1 GCA_028287885.1 Pedobacter sp. | reverse complement strand
GCTGGACCGATAAGTTACATGATAGCAAAGATTTGCCCAAAGTAAAAGTAATCTCTGCGGAACAGGAAAAGAGATTGGGAATTGGCACCATTGCTATCCCTTCTCCCTTCGAAGTCGATTCAATAATGAAAACAGTTCCCAGAGGTAGCATTATTACTATAAATGGAATAAGGAAACGAATAGCAAAAGCTCATGACGCGACAATTGGATGTCCTATAAATACGGGAATTTTTACATGGATTGCTGTAAATGCCGCAGACGAAGCTTTCAAGGAAGGAAAGGATCAAACACCCTACTGGAGAACCTTAAAAGAAGGGGGAATAATTAATGAGAAATATCCTGAAGGTCTCGAAGGGCAGGCTATGAGGCTGGAAGAAGAAGGACATATTGTTATACAAAAAGGAAAAAAATGGGTAGTTGCTGATTGGGAAGAAACAATAGTAGAGTAAGGAAGTATCAAACTCAAATAGTCTTTAACGCAAAAAAGCTCCAGATTTCTCTGAAGCTTTTCTTCTGTGGTGCGAGCTGGAATCGAACCAGCGACACAAGGATTTTCAGTCCTTTGCTCTACCGACTGAGCTATCGCACCATCCGTTTATAGTAAACGTTCCCTCGGTTGGGGAGTGCAAATGTACTTTCTTTTTTTTATTCACCAAATCTTTTTTCCAATTATTTGGCGCTAATACCCTAACCAGCTGATTTTCTGAACAGAATTATTAATAATCCATACACAGGAAATTTGACCTCCCACCCCTTACCAAGAAATAAACAAGAACAAAAAACTGTTATTATGCTTGCATAGTAACATGTTCCCCACAATTTATTTAACTTTACCTAACTAAATAGATATACCCGCAAATGATCTCACAAATCCTCTTTATTGCGCTCACTATAGCTGCAATAGCCTTATTTAGCATCAACTTAAAAAAGATAATACGAAATATCCGCCTTGGCAGAGATGCCGATCGCTCCGACCAGCCTCAAAAAAGATTGATGACCATGTTGCGCGTTGCTTTTGGGCAAAGTAAAATGGTCAAACGCCCGACGGCGGCAATATTACATGCCTTCGTGTATGTAGGCTTTGTGATCATCAACATAGAGGTACTCGAAATTATGATCGACGGAGTATTTGGTACCCACCGGATCTTCGGCGGACTAGGTGGCTTGTACAATGGTCTGATCGCAGGATTTGAAATCCTTGCACTACTGGTATGGCTCTCTTGTGTAATCTTCTTGATCCGTAGAAATGTACTGAAACTGAAAAGATTCAGAGGAATTGAGATGACCACATGGCCAAGGTCTGATGCCAATTACATCCTGATCACAGAGATCTTACTTATGTCGGCTTTCTTATTGATGAACGCGGCGGATGCAAAGTTACAGGCTTTGGGTTCCGGCCACTATATAAGCGCCGGTGCTTTCCCAGTAAGCCAATGGTTGCAAAACTTGTTACCGGCTTCAGAATCCAGCCTGGTGGCTATAGAAAGAGGCTGTTGGTGGTTCCACATCACTGGTATTCTGGCCTTCTTAAACTACTTACCTTACTCCAAGCACTTCCACATTATCTTTGCTTTCCCGAATACGTACTACACGAACCTGGATCCGAAAGGCAAGTTTTCTAATATGCCAAGCGTTACCAATGAGGTTAAAGCTATGCTTGATCCTTCCTTCATACCTACAGAAACTGCAGCTGGACGCTTCGGAGCTAAAGACGTGAACGATCTCTCTTGGGTTAACCTGATGAATGCCTATACCTGCACAGAATGCGGCAGATGCACAGATTCTTGTCCGGCCAACATTACAGGCAAGCTTCTATCTCCCCGCAAGATCATGATGGACACCCGCGACCGTGTAACGGAAGTCGGCAAGAACATAGATAAAGGTGGCGAAGGCTTCGACGATGGCAAGTCGCTATTGGACACCTACATCAGCAGAGAAGAAATCTGGGCCTGCACCAGCTGCAATGCCTGCACGGAAGCCTGCCCGGTTAACATCGATCCACTCTCCATTATCGTAGAACTTAGACGCTACATCACCATGGAAGAATCGCAGGCCGGCAACAGCCTGAACAATATGATGGGTAACATCGAGAACAATGGTGCACCATGGAAGTACTCTCCTGCAGACCGCTTCAATTGGGCGAATAAAGGCTAATACTAAGATTACCACTACAAAAATTAACACCTCCAAAAAACAAAAATTAAAAGACCCTAAAAGTCTATAACGATATAAATACTTGCGCTGAACATGACTGAGCAAACAAATTTTACAGTACCAACAATGGCAGAAATGATCGCCCGCGGCGAGGAGCCCGAGATCTTATTCTGGGTAGGCTGTTTCGGAAGCTACGATGAGCGTGCTCAGCGTACCACACGCGATATCTGCAAGATCCTTCAGCATGTAGGCATCAAATACGCAGTTTTAGGCACTGAAGAAAGCTGTACGGGTGATCCCGCGAAGCGTGCAGGAAACGAATTCCTTTTTCAGATGCAGGCCATGACCAACATTGAAGTCATGAACGGCTACAACATTAAGAAGATCGTAACAGGATGCCCGCACTGCTTCAATACCATAAAAAACGAATATCCTGGCCTTGGCGGCAGCTACGAAGTTATCCACCATTCCCAACTCATACAGCAGCTTATTGACGACGGTAAACTAAAAGCCGAAGGCGGAGAAAGCTTTAAAGGCAAAAAGATCACCTTCCACGATCCATGTTACCTCGGCCGTGCCAACGGGATCTATGAGGCGCCTCGAGCGGCTTTGGAAATCCTAGATGCACAGCTCGTAGAAATGAAACGCTGCAAAGTAAACGGACTATGTTGTGGTGCCGGCGGTGCACAAATGTTCAAGGAGCCTGAACCAGGCAAGAAGGATATCAACATAGAAAGAGTTGAAGAAGCTTTATCGCTAAACCCAGCTATCGTTGCCACCTCCTGCCCTTTCTGCATGACCATGCTAAGTGATGGGGTCAAAATCAAAGAACAATCAGAAAACGTCGATGTCCTGGACATCGCAGAAATAACAGCAAGAGCAAATGGATTGTAACGACCTGCATATCGCATCTTTAAACTCCGGCAGCAACGGAAACTGCTACTATGTGGGCAACAGCACAGAAGCCGTCTTAATAGATGCAGGAATCTCCTGCCGGGAAACAGAAAAGCGAATGCTGCGCCTTGGGCTCTCCATGAAAAAAGTTAAAGCACTCTTCATTTCCCATGAGCATTCTGATCACATCAAAGGCGTGTGTGTGCTCGCAAAGAAATACAAACTTCCAGTTTACATTACACCAGGCACACTCCGCAATTGTCGCTTTGAGCTGGGGCCCGAACGGGTCCATAATTTAGAAAGTTATGCCACCCATCAATTCGGAAGCCTGATCGTTACCGCATTCCCCAAAATTCATGATGCTTCCGAGCCGCACAGCTTTACGGTTTCCTGTGGCGAAACATGCGTTGGTGTATTCACAGATCTTGGCGCCGTATGTGAACAACTCACCAAGCACTTTAAGCATTGTCATGCCGCATTTCTAGAAGCCAACTATGATGAGGACATGCTGAACAATGGAAACTACCCCTTCTTCTTAAAACAAAGGATCAGGGGCGGCAGCGGCCACTTGAGCAACAGGGAAGCGCTTCAGCTCTTCCTGGATCACAAGCCTGCCCACATGAGCCACCTGCTTCTATCGCACTTGTCGAAAGACAACAACAATCCAGAACTTGTCAAAGACTTATTTGAGCTTCATGCAGAAGGCACCAAGATCATTGTGGCTTCCAGGTACGAAGAAACGGATGTTCACATCATTTCTTCAAGGCTGCATGCATCAGGAGAAAAGATTTTGAGAAGTCCGCAAGGTCTTCCGGTTCAATATTCTTTAGAGGTATAGTCAGACTGGAGGCCATGCTGTCCAGGTCTCCTTTTTTATCGTTGTACGTTTGTACAATCACATCGTCGCTCATTGTGTGTAGCAAAAGCTTGCCAGCCCTCACCGTACCAAGATAATCCAGATCCTTAAATTTTATCAGGTTAAAAGAAAAATACTCAATTTTTCCGTTTTCAAAGTACCTTTTATACCTACAAAAGCCTGTATTCGTTACTACGAGCTCTCCGCGCTTCAGACCGTAAGCCTCTTGGCCCCCATCATAATGCGCAACAAGCATTTTTTGCACGAAAATTGCTTGTTCATTTAATAAATCAGTACTTGTAAAAGCAAAAAAAGCGAAGCATAATAGAATAAAAATTGCCATTTTTAAGCAAACTGTAATCTTTTTCATCGCTTTACGATTTTAATAACCTAATTTAAATAAATTAGTAAATTTGTTTTATGAGTTTTTCACCACAATCAAGAGTTTGGGTTTACCAAAGCGACCGTGAATTTACTGCTTCTGAAGTAGCAGAAATTCAACAGAAACTGACTGCTTTCACCAATCAGTGGCAGGCGCATGGGCAAGACTTGCAATCAAAAGCAGAAATATTGTACAACTTCTTTATTGTTTTTACTGTTGATGAATCATCCGCAAACGTAACTGGCTGTTCAATCGACTCTTCCGTTAAGATACTCAAAGAAATTGAACGGACCTACCATGTAGATTTATTCAATCGCTTTAATATGGCTTATAAGGTTGACGACAAAATCGTAGCTACAAGCAAGGAAGATTTTGAAACCTTAATCAGCATCAAAAAAGTAACTCCAGAAACCACCGTATTCAATAACCTGGTGCAAACATTGGCGGAGTTTCAAAGTAAGTGGGAAGTTCCATTTGCCAAAAGCTGGCACAGTTCAGTATTCGCGCATTTACTGTAGCGCCTAGAAGTCGAGCGGGCCTAACCTGCGCATGATATGCATGATCATGTATTGCTTATGCCTGATGTATCGTGTTGGATGTGCAGGTGTCCATCTTAGTGGATTCGGGAAACAAGCAGCAATAAGAGCCGCCTGCGACTTGCTTAAGGTTTTACATGGCTTATTGAAGTAATATTGTGACGCAGCTTCGGCACCGTAAATTCCATCCCCCATCTCTATCACGTTCAGGTAGACTTCCAAAATCCGCTCTTTACTCCAAAGCATTTCAATCAGCAAGGTAAAATACGCCTCAAAGCCTTTCCGGATATAAGATCTTCCCGGCCATAAAAACACATTCTTGGCGGTTTGCTGCGATATGGTACTCCCTCCTTTTACTTTCTTTCCTTTACTATTACTCGCATAGGCGCGCTCAATTGCTTTAATATCAAAGCCCATATGTGTTAAGAACTTTTGATCTTCCGCACTGACGGCTGCCCGCTTCATATTGTCAGAAATATCCTCCAGTTTCACCCAGGTTTTATCGGTCTTAAAGGTTTTTCCCTCTGATTTGCGTTCAATATTACGCCCGATCATCAACAACGTCATTGGCGGATTGATAAAGCGGTAAGCAAGTACCCAAAGCACGGAAACCATCAAAAACCAGATCAACACCCTGGAAATTACAGCGGTAACCTTCTTCAACATAGACTTCTTGTTCTTGCTCGTTTTATTCCTCCTGGTAGCCATCGCGCAAAGGTATATAAAAAACATATTCAGCTAAATTGTTTACTTTAGCCAAAGAAACAATGGACCAATATAATTCTTCAATTCAATGAAATTTAAAGCATCAAGACTCTCTGAAGGCAATAAAGTCTTTCCTGCAGAGATCAACTTAGACGAAAACAGTGTTGAAGTTAAAATACCAGGACTTTTTAGTGGAGATTCGAAATACCTAAACTACCAGGACATCACGGCCATCGAAGTAGATAAGCCTATTATTGGTTTTTGCACTTTACGGTTGTACCTGAACGGCACCAAGATTGAAGTTCACGGCTTCAGTGCGTCTGATGTAAAAGAAATCAGAAGGGTTATCGATGAAAAAAGAAACAGCCTAAGGAGATAATCTTCATTTCTTTAAACCTCTTCCGCACTATTCGTTTTACCTGGCAGTTCATCTGTACCGCTCTTCTGGAAACTATAAATTAAGTAACCTAAGGATGGTAGTATAAATAAGCTGCCGATCAAAAGGGCATAGGCCAGAGAGGAAATCGATTTATCATTCCCTTTGTGCTCCATCAGCGACAAATAGCCTTGTTTTACAATGACAATATTTGGAAAGTGATTGAAAGTAACGGCAAGTAAAATCATCGTGATTTGGAACCCTGCCAGGAGGCGTATGATCTTTGTCTTCCCGTTATAGAGTAGATACCACAGCGATATAAGAGAAACCGTAGCTGCCGCGATGGCGATAAGGCCCACGGTATTGCCAAAAATCCAGCTGAGCAGGGGAATTTCCTCCAGGTATGCAGAAAGGAAAACCAGTGCGCCACAAACTACGGCAGCAACATTCATTGCAACAGCCTTCAATATAAACCGTCTGGTCTCCTCTTCACTTTCCGTTTCTCCAACCAGATAAATTGCTGCCAAAAAGCCACAGATCGATACGGTAAACAAGCCCACAGATACGGTAAACCAACTCAGCCAACTGAAAATATAAGCAGACAGGAACGTATCGGCATGAAGGTCTATTTTTCCAGATACGGCGCTTCCGGCAATAATGCCAAGGAACAATGGGGTTATAAAGCTAGACCAGGCAAAAACACGGTTGTAGGTATGCTGCATATCGTCAACAACCGCATCATAATGCCTGAAGGTAAAGGCTGTCCCCCTGGCAATAATGCCCAGCAACATGACTGTTAGTGGGATATGCAAATAGATGGACATGGTGGAGTAGATCACCGGAAAACCAACAAACAAGATCACGATTGCAATGATCAGCCACATGTGGTTCGCCTCCCAAATCGGCCCGATTGCCTTATACAGCGTCTTCCGGGTCTGGGCAACGTTCTTTTCACTAGTAAAAAGCTCGATGATCCCCGCGCCGAAATCCGCACCACCCAGTAACAGGTAGAGTAAAATGGAGGTCCAAAGAAAGATAATCACAACGTACAACATGCTGTAAGGGTTAGTTTTGGTTTATGGAAGGTGCCGGAATATCATAGATCTTGTCGACCATCTTAATTTGCCTATACAGCATGAAAACGACCAAAAAAGCAAGCAAGAGGTATACCCCAGTGAAAATGATAAAAGAATATGCGATCCCCGGCATAGGTGTAACAGCATCACGAGTTTTCATTACGCCGTATATGATCCAAGGCTGCCTTCCAACTTCCGTTACCGTCCAACCCGCTTCTACAGCTATAAATCCCATGGGTGTGGCTAAGGCAAAAAGTTTTAACAGCCAAGTGCTTTGCAACCAGGATCTCTTCTTCCATAAACTGATGAAATAAAGCACCGCAATACCAGACATCAAGGTACCCAGTCCAATCATAATCTGAAATGCATAATGCGTTATGGCTACCGGCGGATGGTTCTCCTGGGGTATCTGGTCTAAACCTTTTACTTCCGCTTTAAAGTCGCCATGGGCCAGGTAGCTTAGCAAACCCGGAATTTTAATTCCATAATTTACTTCTTTATTTTTTTCGTCCGGAATACCGCCAATCAAAAAGGAAGCGGATTTCTCCGTCTTAAAATGAGCTTCCATGGCAGCGAGTTTAGCGGGTTGCCGTATTGCTACACTCTTGGCAGAATGATCGCCGCTGAGGGGCTGTAACAGCGCCGCGACACAAGCAAACACAGCTGCAATACGGAAAGCTTTCCGGTGAAACTCCACATTCCTTCCTCTTAAAACCATAAAA
>JAQBOT010000387.1 GCA_028287885.1 Pedobacter sp. | reverse complement strand
ACGAAATTAAAGGGTTTAAGTAAGTAATCAAGCGCATCTACTTTAAAACCTTCCAGGGCATACTGATCATAAGCGGTGGTAAAGATAATTCTAACATGCTTTTTTCTTCCTGTTTGTTCAATTATCCTGGCAAGCTCAATTCCACTTAGATCCGTCATTCGAATATCCAAAAAAATCAGCTGAATTGTTGGCTGCTCATGGATGGCCTTTAATGCCTCCACGCCGTTGGTAAACCTATCAACCAGGTTCAAGAATGGAGTTTGCTCGATGTAGGAACAAATTAAATTCAATGCGAAGGGTTCATCATCTACGGCAATGCAGTTTATTTTCATTTTAGTTCGAGCGTTAAGGTGACTGTAAATTCTTTGGTAGTCGTATTACTATCTACATGCAGTGTGTAGCTATTTGGATAAAGGAGGTCCAGTCTCCTTTTCGTATTGGTAAGTCCAATCCCATTACTTTCCTCGAGGTGTTGCCTCTCCTCAAAAAGAGAGTTTTTAATTTCAACTTTAATGGCCTGCCCGAGTTGGCGAATGTCAATATAGACATAACTTGGGTGAAGCGTACTTACACCATGCTTAAACGCATTTTCAATGAAGGGCAGCAAAATCATTGGGGCAAGTTGATGATTCTTCATGTCTGACTGCTTCTCAAAGATTACCTGGACATTTTCGGAGAGCCGCAATTTCATAAGCTTGATGTAGTCTTCAACAAATTTCAATTCGTTTTCTAAGGTCGTCAAATCGTTTTGTGTATCATAGATAACATACCTCATCATATGTGAGAGCGTGTAAATTGCATCCTTAGCTACATCTGCATTGCTATCCGCGAGTGAATATATGGTATGCAATGTATTGAAGAAAAAATGAGGGTTTATCTGAGACTTTAAGAAGGACAATTCTGAGACGACCTTTTCTTTCTCTGTAGCTTCAAAAACAATTTGGTCCCGTTGCATTTTTCTGGATAAGGCGACTACTGTACTTATACCATAAACAATCATCGCCATAATGATGGTGATGTAAGCTCCGGAGTGATCTCGCTTTTGAGGATGTTGATGGCCGTCGGGGTTGAAGACTTTCTCCATTACCTCGGGTAAGTGCAGGATTGTATCCAGCCAGTTGTTTATAAATACAACCAAAAACAAAGTACATATTACCAGAACCACGAACATCACTGTGCGATGGTTATACAACAGCTTGGGGGTAAAAATGAAGAAGTTACCATAGAATAAACAAGCCCACAACAGATTAAGTAAAACCTGCTTAATCCAAAACTCAGCAGGCAGATGTATCGGCCAGGTGAGTGGAAAGAACGTCAGGATTAACAATCCCGATGCGATAAAAAAATGAACGGAACTAACTATTTTCCTAAGGCTTGTAAATACTGGGTTCATTCAACAAATATGAAAAGTATTATTGGACTGAAATCATCACTTAGACACTCGGCCCCATTTTATAGATGGAATGACCTTTTTGCTCTATAGGTCCCATCGATACAAAGATTGATCCCGTCGACAATTTAGGGTTAACCATCTATTATCGAAATTAAGCTGGCTTCAAATGCTTTGTTTTGTTCAAAAGCAGCCCATATGAAAACGCAACCGAACACTAAGATACCTAACCAAACTCGTAAATTTATCAAATCAACAATCCTGATCCTGATTGGTATGGTTGCTTGGGCCGGGACGGTTCGTGCGCAGGTTGCAGGTCCAAGCCGACCGAACGGTGCTAGTGGAACAGTATCAGGAACCGTTATCGACTCCCTTACTAAGAAGCCGGTAGATTATGCCACTGTTAGCGTTTTCAAACTTGGAACATCTACACCACTTACTGGTGGACTAACAGACGTAAAAGGTGTTTTCCAGATCAGCAATGTTCCAGCCGGCGAATACCGGGTACAGGTAGATTTCATCGGCTACAAACGCACAGAAATACCAAGGGTGGTTTTGTCCGCCGAACACCTCGATCAAAACATTGGCAAAATCATCATTTCTCCGACAGCGAATTTGTTAAAGGCTGTAGAGATTACCGGTCAACAGGCTTTAATAGAAAACAAGATTGACAAGTTGGTCTTCAATGCAGAAAAAGATGTCACAAGCTCAGGTGGAAACGTTTCTGATATTTTGCGTAAAGTTCCAATGGTGTCTTTAGATATGGACGGGAATGTTGCTTTGCGCGGTAGCCAGAATGTCCGGATCCTTATAAACGGAAAACCCTCAGGTGCACTAACTACAAACGCAGCAGACGTGTTGAAGTCTATGCCGGCAGACCAGATCAAAAACATTGAGGTGATCACTTCACCTTCCGCGAAATATGATGCAGAGGGCTCAGCAGGAATCATAAACATCATTACTAAAAAGAAGACCGTATCTGGTGTAAGTGGTTCAATAAGCGCAGGTATTGGAACAAGGCAAAATAATGAAAATGCGAACTTGAATTTCAATAAAAATAAGTTGAGCCTAAGCGCAAATGTAGGTTACAATACAGGTTGGCCACAGACAACCCATTCTTCTTTTGAAAGTCAGAATTCGGACCTGGGAACTTCATCCTCTTCAAAAGGAGAAAATACCTCGAAAAGGCATTTCTTAAGCGCAACCGCTTCCTTAGGTTATGACTTTACAGATAATGATAGTTTTTCCTCCTCTTTCAGCAGAAGGGGCGGCGTATTTCAGAATACTGGAACTACAGTAAACAGTAATTTTTCACCCAGTCAGGGTACGGTCAACTACACAGCGAATACAAGCAGCAAGAACAGCTTTTCAAACTTCGACTGGAACAATGACTTTACGCATAAGTTTAAGAAAGAGGGCGAAGAACTTAGCATTGCCGGTCAATGGACGCACGGAACAGCAGATGTTGATTATACTTCCGAATACTCTGCCTTCACACAAAACCAACGCGCCACAAATGTTGGAACAAACAATGAATATACCGTTCAAACCGACTATGTGTTGCCGGTAAACAAGATCTTCAAAATTGAAGCCGGTGCGAAAACGATAATCCGTAAAATAAACAGCGATTATGATTTCTTTAATCCTGATGCAAGTGGTCAATATGTTTTGAACACCACTACATCAAACGGCTACGATTATGGTCAAAATGTTTATTCTGCCTATGGCTTGTTAACTTCCACGCTTGGTAATGGTGTTACGCTACTCACCGGTGCTAGAGTTGAAAACACAAAAATTACGGGTAGTTCCGGAAATACAAGCAGCGGACTATCTCCGTTTAAAAATGATTACGTCAACTTTATACCCAGCCTGGCCATTTCAAAAGCACTAACACCTACACAAACAATTAAGCTGAGCTACAGCAAACGAATACAACGCCCAAGTTTACAGTATTTGAATCCCTTCCGCAATACGAGCGATCCGCTGAACCAAAGCCAGGGTAATCCCGAGTTATCGCCAGAAATAGCACAAACGCTGGAGTTAAACTACTCTACATTCATCAAAACAGCGGTTATCAACGCCTCTGTTTATTACCGAAGAACAAATGACATCATCGAAAGCGTTGTAAGCACGGTACCTTTTAGTACTGTCGATAATTCTGGAACTATCGTAACCCGTGACGTGTCCTTAACCAATTTTTTAAACGTGGGAGATAACAATTCTATAGGAACGAGTCTGTTTGGATCTGTTCAGCTCTTCAACATACTTACCTTACGGGGTAATATCAATGCCTTTACCTACAAGCCACAAATCATTAGCAGCTTGCAACAAGGCAGCCAGTCAACTTATATTCAATATAACGGCTCCCTTAGTGGTACCGTGAAGGTGACGAAAACGCTGAATGTAGAGTCCTTTGTAATGCAAAATTCAGCAAGAAGGACCTTTCAAGGCACCAACCCTTCGTTTAATCTTTGGGTAATCGGCGTAAAACAGGAGATCATGAAAAAACGTGGCTCTCTAGGATTGAATGTTACCCAACCGTTTAAAGACTATAAAGATTTCACAACAAATATCAACAGTGGTCCACTTACACAACGCAGCACCTTCTCGGTACCTTTCAGATCATTCGGATTCAGCTTTACTTATAACTTTGGAAAGATGAACTTCGGTGCGCAAGCCCCTAAAAAGAAACGTGGGGTTACGAACGATGACTTGAAGCAAGAAGAAAGCAACAATGGGCGTGGCTAAAAACTTAATTCCAGCCACCTCCCAGAGCGCGGTAAAGGTCAGCAACAGCACTAAGTTCATCGCGCTTAATGGAAGCAAGCTCCAGTTCACTTTGTAACACATTGCTTTGCGCGGTGATCACCTCTAAATAGGTTGCCATTCCGTTCTTAAAGAGAAGGTTGGCATTCCTGGTTGCCGCATGTAAGGCAGTTACCCGACTTGCTGCAATTGCTTGTTGTGATCTTAACTTGTCGATACTTACCAAAGCGTCCGAAACTTCGCCTACCGCGTTTAAAACAGTTTGCCTAAATTGTAAAACTGTTTTATCCCGGTCAAGCTTAGCAATCTGGTACTCGGTTTTTAATACTTTATGATTCAAAAGTGGTTGCACTAAACCACCAGCAACTACGCCAAACAAAGAAGCGGGTATGTTAAACCAATTACTGGCTTTGAAGGAATTAACTCCCCCTTCTGCGGTGATCTGTAAAGATGGATACATTTCCGCTTTGCTGATACCTACCCTTCCGTTTGCAACGAGGAGTGCAAGTTCCGCGGTCTTAACATCAGGCCGGCGACTGACAATGGCAGAGGGCAATCCGGTTGGTAAATACACTGGCAACAGGATTGCATCAAGGCTGGCATTTCTAGACACGCGATCCGGTAAGGAACTGGTTAAAACACTTAAAGCATTTTCTTGTATGGCTATGTTCTTTTCAAACAATGGAACAAGCGCTGCAGCAGCCAATTTCTGTGCCTCGGCTTGTTGAACCGCCAAGGACGTAACCTGACCCGCATCATACTGTAGCCTGATTATCCGAAGTGTGCTATCATTTAGTTTTACGTTCTTATTTGAGATAGCAAGTTGTGCATCCAACATCAACAGGTTGTAGTAACCTTGTGATACCATGGTCACCAGATTCGTTTGAACCGCCTTTTTTGCTTCCGCACTTTGCAAGTATGCTGCAAAGGCTGCCTTTCCTTGATTTCTGATCTTTCCCCAGATGTCGGCTTCCCATGACAATGACAAGTCAGCAGAATAATCTTCTACATGTTTTTTGCCGATGCCGTATTGTGCAATACTGAGCCCTGTTAAACTGTTATCAGAAGGCCTGCTCGAGCTTGCTGTAACGTTTAATGCGAGTGCCGGTACGTAATTCCACTTTACCTGCTTAAAAAGTAATGTGGCTTGATCTATGTTTTTGACAGCGATCTGCATATCGTAATTTCTGATGATTGCAGTATCAATCAGCTTTTGCAAGTTATCGTCGGTGAAAAACTTTTTCCATCCAATTTCTGCAATGCTGCTAGAATCTGGAGCCTTAGTGCCTTCCACACCGCGGAAGGATTCCGGCAATTGCACTTTTGGGGTCACCACATCCTTTGATATTTTACACCCGGCGATTAACACCATCAATAGGGTAAACGTGTATGAATATATTATTCGTTTCATTGTATACTTAGTTAAACGTTGTGCTGTTAAATTCAATAGCATGCTAATTAATGCCCAGTAGTTCGATCTCTTTCTTGCTTCTTGCATGGTTTTCCTTAGCGGCTGGATCCTCGCGGTTCAACACAGCCAGCGGCAAGCCTGTAATTCTTTCCTGGAGACCCTGGAAAATCACGAACAATACCGGTATGATAAACAAACCCAAAAGCACACCGGAAACCATCCCACCTGCTGCACCAAAGCTGATGGAATGATTACCCTGTGCAGATGGTCCCGTTGCTATACTCATCGGAAATAAACCGAAGACGAAAGCAAGTGATGTCATTATGATTGGTCGCAGTCTCAACCTTGCAGCTTCGATTGCAGATTCTACCAAACCACGTCCAGCCTTGCGGCGTTGAACAGCAAATTCAATGATCAGAATCGCATTCTTTGCCAGTAAGCCAATGAGCATTATCAAGGCGACCTGAACATAAATATTGTTCTCAATCCCTGTTAATCCCAAAGCGACAAATACGCCTATTATACCTGTAGGTATAGAAAGGATAACTGCTAATGGAAGCAAGTAGCTTTCATACTGCGCGGCAAGTAAGAAATAGACGAAAACAAGGCAAAGCATAAACACGATTGCGGATTGCCCGCCAGACGAAATTTCCTCTCTAGTTTGACCAGAGAATTCATAGGCGAAACCTGAGGGCAACTGCTCCTTAGCCGTTTCCTCTATGGCACGAATGGCATCACCAGAACTGAAGCCAGGTTTAGGGATGGCGTTAATCTGAATAGAGTTGAACAGATTATAGCGGGAGGCTGTCTCTGATCCATAAACTCGGGTAAGGGTTACCAGGGTATTTATCGGAACCATTTCACCGCTTTTGTTTTTAACAAAAACGCGGTCGATGGAAGCCGGATCAGTTCTGTCGGCAACATCAGCCTGAACAACTACACGATAATACTTACCAAAGCGATTGAAATCTGAAGCTTGAGCGCTACCAAAATAAGCCTGCATGGTCTGTAGGATGTCTTTGACACTTACGCCAAGCTGGTTTGCTTTATCATCGTTAACCTCCAACTGCAGCTGCGGATAGTCGGCCTTAAAGGAAGTAAATGCATACGCAATTTCTTTCTTCTGCATTAATTTGCCGATGAAGTTGTTGGTGACACCGCTAAACTTGTCCAGCTTGCCACCAGTTTTATCCTGCAAGACCATATCCAATGCTTCAACATTACTGAAGCCCGGAACGGTTGGAAAACTGAATACAAAAAAGGTTCCACCAGTCAATGCGCCCAATTGTCCACGGATTAGGTCTTGAATAGCGTTAATGTCCTTTACCTCACCTCTGTCTTTATTAGGTTTTAACAAGACGAACACCACTGCCGATGATGGGCTATTTGATGATGTCAACAGGTTAAAACCCGATATAGCCGTTACGAAGCGCGTTGCTGGTAATGCCCGAAGCTTATTCTCCGCTTGTGTAAGCACCTTTGTCGTACCATCTAAGGATGTACCGGAAGGTGTGGAAACTGAAATCGCCACAAAGCCCTGATCTTCTGTTGGAATAAAGCCCGATTTTGTGGTATAGACAAGATAAACAGTAAGTAAGGTGACCACAGCTAAGCCTGACATGCTTACCCATTTATGGCTGATGAGAAACTTCAATCCACCCACGTACCTGTTGGTCATGGCGTTAAAGCTGCTGTTAAAGCCAGCATAGAACTTTTCTTTAAATCCCTTCTTTACTGGGATGCCATCTTCAGCTGTATGATTGCTCTTTAAAAATAATGCGGCAAGGGCCGGACTTAACGTTAAGGCATTTACGGCAGAGATAACGATTGCAATAGACATTGTAAAAGCAAACTGCCTATAGAAGATACCTGTTGAGCCCGTCATGAAACCTACTGGTAAAAACACAGCGGCCATCACCAGAGTAATGGAGATAATTGCTCCGGTAATTTCATGCATAGCCTCCTTTGTTGCTGCTTTAGCAGGTAAATGCTTATGCTCCATCTTAGCGTGTACAGCTTCGACCACCACAATCGCATCATCCACAACAATTCCAATAGCAAGCACGAGCGCAAATAAAGTGAGCAGGTTGATTGAGAAACCAAAAAGACCCATGAAAAAGAAAGTACCTAGTATCGCAACCGGTACTGCTATCGCAGGAATTAACGTTGATCTAAAATCTTGTAAGAAGAGGAATACCACTAGAAAAACCAGGATAAAAGCCTCTATAAGGGTATGCTCTACCTGAGTGATCGACTCATCCAATGCAGTCTTTGTTCTGTAGAACTGATTGTATTTAATGCCAGCCGGAAAATCTTTAGCCGCTTTCTCCATCAGCTTATCTACTGCAACCTGGATTTCATTTGCATTCGACCCGGCCAGTTGGATGATTCCGATTCCAATTCCATCTTTACCATTCAAGTGGGTTACGCTGGTATAGGAATAAGCACCCAACTCAACACGTGCCACATCTTTTAAGTGAAGTACAGAGCCGTCGGCATTTGCGCGTATGGCAATATTATCGTATTCCTCGGGTTTAGTAAGCTTTCCTTTATACTTAATCACGTACTCAAAAACCTCTTTACTTCTCTCCCCCAACTTACCGGGTGCTGCCTCAAGGTTCTTGTCTTGTATCGCAGCCATCACCTCGGCAGGTGTGATATTATAGCTTGCCATTTGGTTCGGATTAAGCCAGACACGCATGGAATAATCTTTAACACCACCAAAGATCGTCGCTGAACCTATTCCGGGGATCCGTTTTAGTTCCGGGATGATATTGATCTGTGCGTAATTGGCAACAAAAGTTTGATCGTATTTTTTAGGATCTTCCGTGTAGAGGCCAATCGCGCCAATTAAGCTGTTTTGTTGTTTAGTCGTGGTTATACCCTGTTGTACCACTTCCGCAGGCAGTTGTCCAGTAGCCTGGGTGACGCGATTTTGTACATTCACAGCCG
>JAQBOT010000364.1 GCA_028287885.1 Pedobacter sp. | reverse complement strand
TTTTATTTCAATCATGAATACAACCACTTCAAATTCTCCTAATAACACATCATTAGCAAGTAAAGACATGGACTTACAATATCTTATCCGCGAACCAAAAGGAAAGTCGGTCAAGAAAAAAGCCCTTGTCCTGTTACATGGCGTTGGCAGTAATGAACAAGATCTTTTTACCCTCGCCGACCAGCTACCTGCAGATTTCTATATTATATCAATCAGAGGTCAGTTTACCCTTGGGCCAGATATGTACGCCTGGTATCAGGTTGATTTCTCATCCGGAAAGCCTGTGTTTAATGCCGATCAGGAACTTTCCAGCAGGGAGATGATCCAACAGTTTGTTAAACAGATTAAACACAAATATCAGCTGGATGAGGTGTATCTTGGTGGCTTCAGCCAAGGTGCTATCATGAGCTATACCATCGGTCTTACGCTTCCCACCGAAATAAGCGGTATAATATCGCTGGGTGGTCGTGTACTAGAGGATATTCAGGGTACGATTATACCCAATGACGCACTGAAACAATTGAAAGTGTTTATTGCTCATGGCGTTCAGGATGGGACCTTGCCTGTTCATTATGCAAGAACAGCAAAGAAATTTATGGAAACACTAGGTGTTCAGTTAAGTTATCATGAATATCAAATGGGACATCAAATCAACCTGGACGTACTCGCAGATCTAAGCAAGTGGCTGGGGTCTTAGTTCAACAAGCAAAGAGCAGTCTCGAAATGGACAGCTCTTTTGCATGTGATACTTTTCATTTTTATAAAGTCGAATGTATGATCCTGATCTTATTTTCATTCAGGAGAACGTATTCGTACCAATTCAACGCGCTTTGACGGTTAGTAATCCTCTAATCCGCCAAGTTCGATATTCCAGAACTTACCGGTTTCTGTATTCTCCGTAATTGCTTTAAAAATGCCATTTACGGATTGATCCAGTGTTACAGGTGCACTATCGCCACCCATTCTTGTTTGAACCCATCCAGGATGCAAAGGAGTAACTCGGATGGAACTACTTGCCAGTCGCTCGCTAAGCATTACGGCATAAACATTAATCGCTGCTTTAGACATCCGGTAGGCTGGTGCACTTGGACCTACATTGCGAATGAGGGACATGGCAGTAGAAAGAAATATAACTTGAGCGCCCTCATTAAGGTAATTTAACAATGCTTCCGTAAACAGAACGGTACCGGTTGTATTTGTGGCAAACGTTGCCTTTAGCAAGTCTGCTGTTGGAACCTCGTCCATTAGGTCAAGACCTACTCCAGCATTGTTTACAAGACAATCCAGCTTGATGTTTAGCTTAGCGATTTGTTCTGCCACATTTACAATACTTTCATCATTGCTGATGTCACCCTGGATAACCGTTAGGTTAGGGTGGGTAAAGTCTGCTGTTTTGCCTGAACGGGTGACCGCGATCACTTCCATGCCTTCGTTCAGTAATTTTTTGGTCAGGCCTAAACCGATACCATTACTAGCACCTGTTACTAGTACTTTTTTAATTGAGTTATCCATATCATTTAATTGTTTTAGTGGAGCTGCAGCGGGCTAGTTCAGCTCTGCAGAACCGATTATCGTTATGTTATATGCTTCCTGCTAATCACTGCATGTTAGCTTCATTACGGCTAAATATTGGGTTTTTATTTTTTTCATTTTGATAGAATTAAACTGCTCTGAAAAACGCGTCTAAAAACCAATTCTTGGAATCAAGGGACCTGTCCACAGATGTAAAACCTGTGCTCTCTGCTAACCCTGTTATTTCTTCTGGCGTATATTTCTGTGAAACTTCCATATAAATCGTCTCGTTACGTCTGAATAATATTTCATGCCCACTTACCGTTACTTTTTGATCGTCCAGGCTAACCAGATAGCTTTTGCACGCACCCGTTCCGGGATCGTAATTCTGATAATGTTCAAAGTGCGCGAGGTCGAAGTTACCTTCGAGTTCCCGGTTAATGCGTTTGAGCAGATTCAGGTTGAATTTTGCCGTAATTCCCGAGCGATCGTTATAGGCATTTAGAATAGTTTGGGGATGCTTTTTCAAATCAAATCCGATCAGCACCAGATCACCTGGATTCAAATGCGCACGTAATGCAATGCAAAATCTCCCTGCTTCTGCAATGCTCATGTTTCCAATGTTTGCACCAAGGAACATTACTACCTTTCGTCTAATGGACAGGCTAAACGCTTTACTCAGCATGTCAAAGTATTCGCCGTGTAAAGGCATCACTTCCAGCTGTGGGATATCTTTTTGTAACCTCGTTTTAAGAATCGCAAGAATGTGTGCCGAAATATCAATTGGCATATATGTAAAAGGCACCTTTCTTACCGCAAGGTATTCTAACAGATACTGTGACTTGCTTGCATCACCTACACCAAGCTCGATGAGGTCGAATTCATCACTATCCAAGGTAATTACCGCTGCAAGTTCATTTGTCTTGTGTTGAAAGATTTCCTGCTCACAACTTGTGAGGTAGTAGTCCGGGCAGGCCATGATCTGTTGAAAAAGCACGTCTCCTTCTTTGTCATAAAAGTATTTTGATTCAAGTTTTTTCGGGTTACATGCGAGGCCCCAAAGTACATCTTCTTGAAATTTCTGCAACAATGTATTTGGCTGCGCTGGCACTAAGGTATCTTTTGAGTTTAATGTCATATTAATCTTTATAAATCAGCCAGAGCCTAGGTTAGTACAACAATCTTTCCCCCAGCGGAATTACTGTCCATCAAGTGATGGGCAGCAGTGATCTCTTCCAACTTGAAGGTCTTGCCAATGTTTAGCTTGATTTTTCCTGCTTCTACATCATTTAAAAATTGCTGGAAACTTTGCTCGTCTACCCTCAACTGCCCGGTGTCATAAATAGTTAGGCTCACGGTTGCAGGTATACACTCCATTGGGGCAAAGTCTGCAATCGACCACTCCTCGGCCAGCATGCCCGTCATACAAACGGTGCCACCTGGGGCAGCGCATGCCAGAGAATTCTTTAATGTGGAAGTACCTACCAGTTCCAATACCCTTTCTACTCCGGCAGGATAGCGGGATTTAACTGCTTCTGCGATACGACCGTCGTCGATCACCACATGATCAGCGCCGATATTGAGTAAATATGCAGTTTTCTCCGGTTTCCTGGTTGTGGCAAGCACCGTTAAGCCAGCTTTCTTCGCAAGCTGAATAGCCAGCATACCAATGGAAGAAGTACCACCTCTGATCAGCAGCGTTTCACCAGCTTGTATTTTCAAGGCAAAATGAAGTGAACCGTAAACGGTCTGGAACATTTCAGGGCTGGCTCCCAATAGCTCCCATGGCAAGTGACTTTCGAATCGACTCAGCAAAGACTTAGGCAGTACGGCGAATTCAGCGTAGCTCCCGTCAAAATCTCTGCCCATGCCACCCATAAATGCAGCTACCTTTTGACCCGGCTCCAGTTCACCTGATGGATCAGCCTCAACTTCTCCAACACATTCAATGCCTAGTACCCTTGGTAAACTAACATTTGGTGATAAGCCTTTTCTGGTCATAAGTTCTGACCGGTTAAGGCCAAAAGCTTTTACTTTGACGAGTACCCAGCCACTTTGGGGCTTTGGAGTCGGCCTTTCTTCCTGTATAAGATTATCTGGCCCACCAGGTTCATAGATAACAACTGCTTTCATCTTAGATTATGTTGTAGAATACTGCCGAAATTAATTCGCCCTTACGTGATTAAAAATGTATCGGTAGATCTTCCATTGTGCTTCTTCCTTCCGGAGTACGAAAAAATCCCGGCTACTTTGGCTAAACGTTTTATCGTCTGAATCACTTCTAACTTTTATTTTCGCTATTGTTTCTACAAAAGCGAATTCACGATCAAACGTCACACTTTCTATATCGTAGCTGATCTGAAAACCTGACTTTTTAAGATATTGATTACCAGCCATGCCAAGATCTGTTGCCGTCAGCTTTTTAAAGCCGTCGGGCATAAATACGCCGTCTTGCGTGTAAAATGATGCAATCGCATCTGCATTTACATTGTTTAAAACATCGGCGAAGCCGGCAAGGAGCTTTTCGGCAGCCTGTTTTCCGTTCTGTGTGCTCATGTTCTTTTTATTTATCTTAATTTACTCATGTGACAGGCAAACATTACTGTTTTAAAAAGGGAAGCATATCTGCCCAAACAGCCGCAAAATTCACCAGAAAGGCCGGGTGTGGAGCATTTGGAATAATTGCAAGTTGAACCTTTGGGAACATATAATAAGCAGCGATCACAGTTTTAAGCGGTGCATTTTGATCAAGTTCACCAGCCATCAATAATACCGGACAATGAACTTTGGAGAATACTTCTTTACTCACGTTCAACGAATTGTAATAACTATTGATTGAAGAAAGCCAAACATCGACCTTTTTAGGTTCGGGCATCAGTGCCAACTGTTGTTTCCAGTACAGGCTGTCTAAACTTAAGGCATCTTTGTTCGTAATAATGAAAGTTCTGGACCCGAGGCTCCATTCTCCCGCTCCGATAGTAATTACTTTCTTTAC
>JAQBOT010000292.1 GCA_028287885.1 Pedobacter sp. | reverse complement strand
GTCTCTCGCCAATAAAGGAAAGACGATTGCCATGGTTTTGGTCATGTTCTTTGGATCATGTGGATTGATTCCTGCCGGTTATATCGGTACTGAGTTCTTCCCGAAAAGTGATAAAGGTGAGTTCCTTGTTCAATTGGAACTTCCAAAAGACGCATCTATAGAACAGACAAACTTGGCTACTCAAAAAGCCGAAGCCTTTCTAACAAAGAAGCCGGAGATCACCCAAACGATTACGACAGTTGGTCAGGCCAGCGGTGACTTTGGAGGTACCCAGGCTACAGCATACAAGTCCGAGATTAACGTCAGACTGGTAGACCGCAAAGACCGCGCAGATGATGCCAGTATCTATGCCACAAAGGTTAGTCGCGAATTAGCTAAATACCTAGTGGGTGTAAAAGTAAAAACCGTTCCAATCAGTATTTTGGGTATTGCAGAGAACGCGCCGATTGAACTTGTAGTTATGGGTTCTGATTTGGATAGCGCGATGAAATATGCGAATGCAGCTAAGGACGTACTTGCCAAAATCAAGGGATCTGCCGAGATTAAATTATCCGTTGAAACAGGTAGTCCGGAGATCAATGTACAAGTAGACCGTGATAAGATGGCTGCATTAGGCTTGTCGCTTCAAACGGTTGGTTCTACCATGCAAACTGCCTTTAGCGGAAACACTGACGGTAAGTTCCGTAAAGGAGAATATGAATACGACATAAATATTCAATACCAGGCGTTTAACCGCAAGAACATTGACGATGTAAATAACCTAATATTCGTGAATAACGCCGGTCAGCAAGTTAAGTTATCTCAATTTGCAGAGATTAAGCAGGGCTCTGGTCCTAGTCAGCTTGAGAGACGGGATAAGAGCACATCTGTTTCCGTTAGGGCACAATCTATCGGTAGGCCGACAGGTACGATCGTAGCGGAGTTCCAGGCTGCTTTAGAGAAAATGGAGAAAGATGGAACGCTCAAGAAGCCTGTTGGTGTGAGTTATTTGTGGGGTGGGGATGCAGAAAATCAGGGAGAAGGATTTGGCACTTTAGGTATCGCTTTGCTTTCCTCAATTCTGCTTGTTTACCTGATCATGGTAACTCTTTATGACAGTTTCGTTTACCCTTTTGTGGTGATGTTCTCGATTCCGCTTTCTGTAATTGGAGCCTTGTTGGCGCTTGCCTTAACAAACAATGCCTTAAACATCTTTACTATTTTGGGATTGATCATGTTGATAGGGTTGGTGGCAAAGAATGCAATTATCCTTGTCGATTTTACCAATCAGATGAAAGCTGAGGGCAAAAGTACAACGGAAGCTTTAATCTTAGCCAACCACGCCCGTTTACGACCGATTCTAATGACAACCATTGCGATGGTTATTGGTATGATGCCAATTGCACTTGCAAGTGGCGCCGGTGCAGAATGGAAAAATGGCCTGGCATGGGTAATTATCGGCGGACTTCTGAGTTCACTGTTTTTAACGCTTATTATTGTTCCAGTGATGTATTTGATATTCGACAGAATTCTTGACAGAATGGGTTATAACAAAAAAGGTATTACCATCGAAGAATTAATGATAGCGCCTTATAATCACAAAGAAGTTAAGGAATACGAATTAGAGCATCAGCACTAAGACTCATCAATACAGTATTGAAAAGTACAATGCCCCCACAAGAGACAAGTCTTTATGGGGCATTTTTATGCGCTAAATCTTGCAGCTTACTAATTGGATTAAAGATCAATTTAAAATGCCCCTAAAAAGATACAATCTTTATAGGGGCATTTTTATATTCTAAATATTGCAGCTTATTCAGCCACATTAAAGATTGATTAAATGTGAATTGCTCGGTTCTCCGTAGCAGCCATTGATGCTTCCCTGAACGCTTCTGTATAAGTTGGATGTGCATGTGATATTCTCGCAATGTCCTCTGCCGATGCACGGAATTCCATAGCAACAACAGCTTCAGCGATCATATCTGCAGCGCGTGGCCCAATCATATGAACACCCAGGATCTCATCTGAGCTGGCATCAGCTAAGACTTTCACAAACCCATCTGTATCCATACTGGCTTTAGCGCGTCCACTTGCTTTGAAAGGGAAAGATCCGGTTTTATACTTCGTGCCTTTTTCCTTTAACTGCTCTTCCGTAAAACCTACCGAAGCTACCTCTGGCCAGGTATATACTACGCCTGGTATCAGATTGTAATTGATATGTGGTTTTTGTCCGACTATTCTTTCAGCCACATAAGTACCTTCATCTTCAGCCTTGTGCGCAAGCATAGCACCAGCTATCACATCGCCGATGGCATATACACCCGGTACAGATGTTTCCAAATGTTCATTTACGGGAATTTTATTGCCTCTATCCGTTGTTGTTATTCCGATGTTTTCAAGACCAAGTCCCTCAGTATATGCAGTACGGCCAACCGCAACAATGCAATAGTCTGCATCAAAGTTAACCTGTTCACCTTTTGAATTTTCTGCGGTTACCGTAACTGTTTCACCGTTCACGGTTGCGCCTGTAACTTTATGGTTCATGAAGAATTCCATGCCCAAGAACTTCTTAAGCACACGCTGCAATTCTTTACCCAAACTTGCATCCATCGTTGCGATGATAGAAGGCAAGTATTCTATAACGGAAACTTTTGCACCCAGACGTGCATATACAGACCCAAGTTCCAGACCTATCACACCACCGCCAATCACAACAAGGTGCTTTGGAACTTCAGTAA
>JAQBOT010000282.1 GCA_028287885.1 Pedobacter sp. | reverse complement strand
TAATCTCTTTATCGAAGATTTTGAGTTCGAGTGGTCTCGAGATCACCAGACCAATCATGATAGCCAAAAGGATCCTTGGTGTAGCCTGCAGCACTTGCTTCCAGGGTGTAGCATTCTTGTTGATGCTTGCTACAATGTACCTGTCCATATTAAAGATGGCTAATCCCCAGATAATGCCGAAAAGCAGTGCAAATACAACAGCAAAGGCATCGCCTTTGAAAACAAAATACATGGCATAACCGCCAGAAAGGGCCGCAAATAAGCCGGTGAAGAAAATCGTTGCACCTATACCAACGTACTTATTTTCGTCGGTAGGGTGCTTGAGCAGCGTGTCCTGATGCACACCGGCGCAAAACCAAAAGAAACGGTTAATAGCTTTCATGATAAACCAAAGTTAGTAAAGACTAAGCATTAAACGCCCGGCATGCAGAGTTGTTACAGAAAGCGGGGCCAATAAATGCATAAGTCATTCAGCAGCTGAAGGAACCAACCACAGTTGTGCTCCATTTTTACTGCATGTTGCTGCAAATTCTTGTTGTATAAAATGTTTATCTTTGTTAAAATTTAGGACAATGAAAGAAATAACCGTAGAGGAGCTTAAGCAAAAGATCGACAATAAAGAAGATTTCCAACTGATCGACGTTAGAGAAACTTTTGAATATGAAACTTCAAACCTAGAAGGTGAGAACATTCCATTGGGTGGCGTATTGATTGAGGCAGATAAAGTGGCTACAGATAAACCGGTAGTTATCATGTGCCGCAGTGGCAAGAGAAGTGCAGCGGCAGTTATGCAACTTGAACAATTGGGGCTTACCAACCTGTACAACTTAAAAGGTGGTATTCTGGCTTGGCAAGATGCGTTTGACCCGAACATGCCTGTTTACTAAATGAAGAAACAAATTGCATTAAATGTATTCTTCTACATCGGTGTATTTGTGTCGATTGTAGGATTGAAGTGGGCATTTCAAAATCATAATTATCCTGTTGCAGTGCTGTTTGTAGCTACCGCGATCTTCTTCTTCTACTTGAAAGTGAAGTTGATCAAAGACCTTCGACGGTCGATTAAGGATAAATCAAATTAAGATCAGAACCTTCCAGACCTAATCCTGGGAGGTTTTTTAATACATACCTGCCCTCTTTCAGTTCAGGAGCTGCAAAAGGATTGTTGCTGGTTAGCCAGGGGCCGTCTAAATCCGCCCAGTCACACAGGGGTGCAAGGGCAATACCCGCTAAAATAGCGCAGGAGGTCTCACTCATGCAGCCGATCAGGATCTTCATGCCCATCGATCGGGCTTTCAGAATCATCTGATGCGCCTCATACATGCCTCCACTTTTCATTAGTTTGATGTTAATGCCATGGTAGGCCCCATGGATCTTGTCCAAATCTGCGAGTCTTTGACAGGCCTCATCGGCAAGGATGGGAATCGGACTCCGTCCCGTTAACCAGGCATTGCCTTCTTTATCATTTTTGTCCATCGGTTGTTCGATGAGCACAGCACCTTGATCATGTAGCCAGTAAATGGTTTCTATAGCCTGTTTGCGGTCCGTCCATCCCTGGTTGGCGTCAATATACAGCGGGAGGTTAGAAACACTACGTATTGTGCTGATCAACTCTTTGTCGTTGTCCCTGCCCAGTTTAATTTTGAGAACTTTGAAGTGTTTTGCGTCAGCAACCTTCTCTTTGATGATTTCCGGAGTATCGATACCGATGGTATAAGAGGTCAGTGGCATCTTTGCCGGATCTGCGCCATAAATTTCAAAGCAGGGCTTGTTCAGTATCTTTCCGTTAAGATCGTTTAACGCGAAATCTATAGCCGCCTTTATGGCTGGATTACCTGCCTCCAGGCTGTCCAGGTACCCTACGATCTCAGGGAAATTGAAAGGGCTGGTAAATCTATTCCAGTCTACCCGGGATAGAAATGCAACAGCAGAAGCATAACTTTCACCCATATACGGAACCATGGAAGCTTCTCCAAATCCCTCAAGTCCGTCGCAGCTTAGCTTTAGCAATAATAAAGGCGTACTGGTCCTCGAAAATTTAGCAATGGCGAATGGATGTTTTAGCTCAAGATTATAGGAGATGTAAGATGCTTGCATATTCAATTCGCATTGGTAATATCAAAGTTAAAAAACCAACGCCCCGGCGAATGTAAAAATAATATGCCTAATATTGCCCCTCAGATGAATAGCTCCATATATCAGCCCTTCAAAAACTTCGATTTCAAATACAAAAACTGTTTCCTAAGTGGCGACACATTCAAGAGTCCGGTGGTGGAAGTAAATGTCCTCCCCGACTGGCTTCTGGCCTTGGCTAATTTCAGCGGAGATGAGCAGATCAAATTGCTTGATGAGAGCGTCCGTTCTTACAACACTTTGAAAGTGCCATGTAATACAGAGTTGCTAACGCATTTCGTTGATCCCATGGAAGCTAAGATTGCTGCGGCATTTGAGGCTGGCTACACTGAAGTATCAAAGTTGGAAGAGCTTGATCTGTTTAAATGGATCGGTAAGTTTATGTACAGTCTCATCTATATCGAGATGAATGCGGCCATAAAACTGCAGCAGTTAAGTTCCGACGGACTCAATATGTCACAGGGATTGATGCACAAGTTTGGGAACCTTCATACCATGGTTCAAAGCATTTACTTAGCTGTAGAATTTGAAGATTTCAGTCCTTGGTCCATTGTTGTTGTTCCACTCGAAAAGCAGGATCATTACTTCAGCTTCCGCGATGAGATCAACACCTTGACTTTCTCGCTTAAGCTTAAAGATTTTGGAATAATTGCCTGCCTGCAGGATAATGGCACTAACAAAAGGTATCACAAGGAAATTCTAGATCAGATCTCTGGTCAGCCTTTGCTTGAAGAGCAGTTTGAAGAACTTTGTGCCCGTTTCTTTTATTCGGCCTATCTGTTTAACCGCCTACCCGAATATGCCGTAATGCCTGTGGAAGGGACCATTTATATAGAAGCCATGCCTTTAAGAGGCACGGGGAACAAGCCATTGTTCGATGTATGGCAGCACAAGGTCTATGCTCAAGTCCTGGAAAACTTTTGGAAACCCTGGGGGCATTTACGCTTTGAGATCATTAAAGATCCACTTGCACCCATGAGCTACTTTCACCCACCTTGCTTACCTGCTGCCGAGTAAGGCAGAAAAGAAGTGTGGTATAATCCCGGGCACAAGGATTACCGTTAGTACCATCCCGGTTATAGCACCAAAAAAGTGGGCGTCATGGTTGATGTTATCTCTAGAACTCTTCGACATATAAGCGCAATAAACCAGATACAATATTCCGAAGAGCACTGCTGGTATTCCGATTGGTATTAGGAAGATGCCGATTTTACTCATGGGATAAAATAAGATGAAGCTGAACAATACGCCGCTGATTGCTCCTGATGCACCAAGGCTGTTGTACCAGAAGTCGTTCTTGTGCTTGAATACAGAAGGGATATCGCTTAAGATCATGCTCAGAAAGTAGATTAATCCAAAACGCCAGCTGCCTACTATAGATTCCAGCTGAAATGCAAAGAGGAAAAAGGTAAACATGTTGAAGAAAAGATGTGGCCAGCCGCCGTGGATCAGGCCACTGGTGATTAAAGTGTAGACCTTTGTTTTTCGGTAAACACTATAGGGATGCAGCATGAACTTTCCGTACAGAACATGATCATTAAAGGCATATATACTCGTTACCAGTGTAAAAAGGAAAATTACAGAGGCGACGGGGGTTTCGTTTAGATATTCCATTTTATTTTACATTAATTTTCTGGTCGTCCAGCAATCTACCGATTGGATACCGCAT
>JAQBOT010000376.1 GCA_028287885.1 Pedobacter sp. | reverse complement strand
TGCTCATTGTTATTAACACCTTCTATCAATTGTGCAATTGCAGTTGGCTGATCTCCGGTAGGTTTATAGTCAGAAACGAGTTGAAACTTCATTCGTTATTTTCTAGTGTTGATATGAAAAATGCCTCAAGGGAAATGAAAACAGCATATATAATCAAAGATAAGCAATAATGATGTATTGAAATATGGGCAGAATATCATAATTTTAGTTCCCATGAAGTTACTTGTATATGTACCGTTGCTCACACCCCGGATAAAGTATATATTCAACTTTATTTTCAATGATGTCCTGAAAACCCAGGTTGGCTTTAGCTCCAACTTAGCTGAATTCAAACAATCTGAACTCCCGAAGATCAGTTATGCCGAGCACCCCGTAGCCGGTGAGCTGTTTTTTAAGAACTCGGATTTGCTTCTCGGCCACAACATAGTACAGCCTAACATTAAAACAACCGTCTTTGGCGATACAATAGTGCCCTTCGCCGTCGATGGAAGCGCACTTCCTTTTGATGTATTTGCCGCTTCTTTCTATTTTGTAAGCAGATATGAAGAGTATCTTCCGTTCAAACAAACTGAAAACAATACTTTTAGCGCTGAACAGAGCCTGCAGCACAAACTGAAATTGTTGGAAATCCCCATCATTGATGCCTGGGCACTTATACTCAAGAATTTGCTTCTCAAGAAGTTCCCCAATTTGCTGTTCTTTAGTAAACACTTCAGCTTCAATCCAGTGGTTTGCATGGTGCCATCTCGGAGCGTAAAAAGTGGAAGGATCGCACGTGTTGCCTCGAAGCTGATCAGCAAGGTGGGTGCAAGATTCACGCCCAATAAGTACAATATTGACAAACAAGTGGAGATCAAAAGCTTCATTCAATCACTGCATGATCCTTATGGTAGCCCGGCGCACTTCTATTATAATCGCCCTAAAGACCTGCTGAACGAATATCAAGGAGAGTTGCGTTTACCTGAAAGTTGTTTGAAATCAATAAATGCCGGAATAACCAACGACTTCCGCATGGGCTATCCCAGAACTCCTGGATTTCGTGCCGGCACCTGTACCCCATTTCACTGGTACGATTTACAATTGGAGAAAACCACTCACTTACTTCTGCATCCAATTGCCGTTAATGATTACAGTTTGAAGATTGACAAGAACTTCAACACCGGCCAAATACTTAATCAGTGGAGAAGTCTTTTTGACACTGTTCATCTATTGCAGGGAAGTTTTTATATGCTATGGCACCAGGACAACCTCCTCTCAGGTGATAAAGGAAGGCCTGGACGAAAGCTTTATAAGGAAATGTTAGGCACCTTTTTACCATTGACACATGATCTTTGACCTTAGTAAGACAAACTCGATAGCCAATATTTTCATCGCTGAATTAAGGGATATCCATGTACAAAAAGATGCAATGCGTTTCCGCAAAAACATGGAACGCCTTGGGGAATGCTTTGCTTATGAGTTGAGCAAGACCCTCAAATACAAAGACACGGAGACCCAAACTCAATTGGGAATTGCACAAACAAAAGAACTGCTTAGTCAGCCAGTCATTGGAACCATCCTGCGTGCCGGATTGCCATTACATGCAGGTATGCTCAATGTATTCGACCGCGCAGAGTCAGCCTTTGTTACCGCCTTCCGCAAAGCACACAGCAGCGGCAGTTTTGTTATTGAAATGGAATATATCTCCTCACCTGACCTCAGTGGAAAAACATTAATCATGACCGATCCCATGCTTGCAACGGGCTTGAGCATGGTCCTTTGCTGCAAAGAGCTTATGGGGCGCTACAAGATTCGTGAACTGCATGTCGTTTGCGCTATTGCAAGTACAGTTGGCATCAGGTATGTGCAGGCTAATTTGCCACACGCAAAACTTTGGGTTGGCGCCATTGACGAGGAGATGACGAGCAAATCGTATATTGTACCCGGTTTGGGTGACGCAGGTGACCTATCCTACGGCGTAAAACTATAAAATGATAAAGCATATTTTCTTTGATCTTGATCATACGATTTGGGACTTCGACAGAAATGCAGAGGAAACATTGCATGAACTCTATGAGGTGTATCAGCTCAGTAAACTCGGCTTGTTATCGGCAACTGAATTTATCGCCAAATACACAGAGAACAACCATTCACTATGGGCACAATACCATTTGGGCTTAATCAGTAAAGATCTATTGCGTGCAGAACGCTTCCGCAAGACTTTCCTTGAACTTGGTGTACAGCCGGAACACGTGCCACATCAGTTTGAAGAAGATTATGTAAAGATCAGTCCGACCAAAACAAACTTATTTGATGGTGCACAAAAGGTGCTCGCGTATCTTCAAAAAAAATACACGCTCCATATTATTTCAAACGGCTTCAAGGAGACTACCCTAACAAAGATGGAGCTGTCTGGATTAAATCCATATTTTTCAAACGTCATTATTTCTGAAGAAGTTGGCGTGAACAAGCCAGACAAAGCCGTTTTTCAATATGCGATAGACAAGGCAAGTGCTAAAATTGAGGAGAGCATCATGATAGGCGACAGTCTTGAAGCCGACATCTATGGTGCACAAAATTTCGGCATGAAGGCCATATTCTTCAATCCGCTAAATAAAGTTAGACCAGCAGATGTATCCATGCAAATTATGCATTTGGAAGAATTGATAACGCTGTTTTGACGAATAGTTTTTCGTAATTTAAATAAAGCAATCCTCATGTCTTCAGTGCCGGTTTTTACGTCAATACACAAAGTGACTTTCGCTTATAAACAAAGACTTGCTCAAATTCCTGATGAGCACTTTCAGCGAAATCCTCGAAATGGCGGATGGTCTTATAGCGAGGTCTACCAACATATTTTTGACTTAAGCCTTTTAAGCCTGTACGAATTGGACAAGTGCATCTCCGGGCATGGTAAACAGAAGTCGACGCATTGGATATCCCGGTTGGTTTTATTTTTCGGACGTTTCCCTCCTCTAATGAAACTCAAAGTGCCCGCAGCGCTCGGCTCCAGGGTTACCAAAATATCAAAGGAAGAAGCCAGCGACATGATCAACAAGTTCCTAGTGCAACTGCAACCCTACGGCAAAACAATGGAGCTGGCAAATCCTCTGATGAAAACTCCACATCCAAGATTAGGCTTCCTGAATGCCCGCCAGTGGCTCAGGTTTATAGAAATCCATTTGAAACATCATTTGAAACAATTGAAGCGGATTGACAAAAGCTTTTAATTTCACATCTTTGCGCAAATGAAGATCCCCGGAATTAAAGGCTTTGACGAAGAAGCATTTCTCAAGTATTTTAAGAACACCGGCTGGTTGATGTTTGGCAAGATCCTAAGCATGGTCATCAATTTAATGATTGCAAATTATCTTGGGGCCATTTCCTTTGGAGATCTTAGTTTTGCAGATGCGCTTACCGCCATTGTCGCCGCAGTTGGCACCTTGGGCTTAGACAGCTTCATAATCCGGGAAATCATCCAGGAACCAGAAAATAAAGATGAAATTCTCGGAACTTCAGTCGTACTGCGTCTCGCCGTTAACGTTCTGCTTGTACCCCTATCAGTCTTGATTTATGTAGTGTTTCACCACTTCTCTGGCAAAACAGACCATTCTCTCAGCTGGATTATATTTTTCCTTGCTTTTGCGTCCTTCTTTAAGTCCTTTAATGTTATAGACTCCTATTTCCAGTCGCAGGTAGCTTCTAAATACGTTGTAAAGGTCCAGAATATCTGTGTGATCATCTCGGCAGTAGTTAAGGTCCTTTTGGTCATATTTAAACTTCCCGTCATTTACTTTGCCATTGCGTTGGCCTTTGATGGGTTTATTCTCGCATTCGGACTCGTTTGGATGTACCACAGGCGGGGATTTAACATGCGTAAATGGACGTTCAACCCTGCCAGAGCAAAGTCGCTTTTGCAGCAATCCTTTCCGCTTATTCTTTCTGCCGTCATGGTATCCATATACATGAAAATCGACCAGGTGATGCTAAAAACCGTTGGTAGTGCTGAAGTAGGGATTTATAGTGCTGCAGCCAAACTCAGTGAAGCCTGGTATTTTATTCCTATTGCCATCGTTACCTCTGTCTTCCCCGCAATTATCCATGCA